>JAZUMZ010000057.1:0-12790 GCA_045603885.1 Bacteroidaceae bacterium
TAGAGCGGAAAACGAGACTCGAACTCGCGACCCCAACCTTGGCAAGGTTGTGCTCTACCAACTGAGCTATTTCCGCATAATCATAAAGATGTGCCCAAGACAGGAATCGAACCTGCACGTCTCTCAACACTCGCACCTGAAACGAGCGCGTCTACCATTCCGCCACTTGGGCATGGCACAAAAAATAGAGCGGAAAACGAGACTCGAACTCGCGACCCCAACCTTGGCAAGGTTGTGCTCTACCAACTGAGCTATTTCCGCATCTTTTGTTTTGCGAGTGCAAAGTTAGTTCTTTTTTCTCAACTGACAAAATAAATCGTTATTTTTTTTCTCAAAAATTGGACACGATAAGTGATTTTATTAAATTCGCTTTGAAATGTGGCATAAAAGTCGTAACTTTGCAAAAATTTTCACAAAGTTAGGTTTTTTCCCTAACCGTGTGCTTGGAAACCACGTTAAAAACAAGAATAAATGGAAACAAAGACATCTTCGAATGTAAGCGTCGCTTACATGCTTATGGGCATATTGTTCTGCATATGCCTTGTAACCTCAAATTTATTAGAGACCAAAATTGTTCAGATTGGCAGTTACTCCATGACTGCCGGTTTTATTGTTTTTCCCATATCATACATATTGAATGACTGCATTGCGGAAGTATGGGGATATCGTAAGGCTCGTTTAATCATCTGGGCGGGGTTTGCCATGAACTTCTTTGTGGTGGCCTTAGGAGGTATTGCCTGCGCTCTTCCCGCAGCTCCATTCTGGGAGGGCGCAGAGGCATTCAGTTTTGTGTTTGGTCTTGCTCCCCGTATTGTATGCGCCTCTCTTGTAGCATTTCTCACCGGTTCTTTCATTAACGCTCTTATTATGAGCAAAATGAAAATCCATAGCAAAGGCCGCCATTTCTCCGCTCGAGCAATTATCAGCACATTGGGTGGTGAAGGTGCAGACTCTCTGATATTTTTTCCTTTAGCTTTTGGCGGTCTTATGCCTGCCCAAGAGCTACTGAAGCTTATGATTCTTCAGGTCAGCGCCAAGACACTTTATGAGATTTTGGTTCTTCCTATCACAATAAACGTGATTAAATATGTTAAGAAGAAGGAAGGCGTTGATGTATATGACATGAATGTGTCTTACAATCCTTTCAAACTGAAAGAAATTTAAGAGATAGGCGGCGATGACATCGCCGGCAATGAAAGAAGAAAGAAGAAGAAAGCAGCAGCAGCAGAAGAAGAAGAAGAACGAGAAGAATACAGAAGAAGAAGAAGAAGAAAAAGGAGAAGAAGAAGAAAAAGGAGAAGAAGAAGAAAAAGAAGTGGAAAGTAAAAAAGAAAGCAGGTGATGTTAGATAAAGATTCCGCATTGGTTGTCTTTTCCGGTGGTCAAGACAGCACGACGTGCCTGTTTTGGGCAAAACAAGAATTCAAGCATGTATATGCCATCTGTTTCCACTATGGACAGCTTCATGACAATGAGGTGACTCAGGCCAAGAAAATCTCAGATTATGCCGGTGTTCCCCTGAAGGTTATGGATATCAGCTTTATCAGCAGTTTGAGCAGCGGATGTTCTCTGACGGACTCATCCATAAACATGGACACAGACAAACCAGCCGGCGGTCCTCCCAACACCTTTGTGCCCGGCCGCAATCTGTTTTTCTTGTCAATAGCCGCTGTACATGCAAGAGAGATCGGTTGCATGAACATTGTCACAGGTGTCGGCCAAACCGACTTCTCGGGTTATCCCGACTGCCGTGATTCGTTTATCCGCTCTCTCAATGTCAGCCTGAACCTGTCGATGGATGAGCAGTTTGTGATTCACACTCCTCTTATGTGGAAAGACAAATGTGAGACATGGGCAATGGCAGACGAGCTCGGTGTCCTTGACCTTGTGAGGAAAGAGACCTTGACATGCTACCGTGGTATCATCGGCGACGGTTGCGGCGAATGTCCCTCATGCAAACTCAGAAGGCAGGGATTGGAGAAGTACCTTGGAAGAGTGAAAAGTGAAAAGTGAAAGTTAAGTTACATTTTTTTAGCATTAAGTAGATGGAAGGAAGAGAGGATGAGGGTTTGAAAGCCCTTGGCAAGAAAACGGAGTATAAGAGTGACTACTGTCCGGAAGTGCTTGAGACATTTGAGAACAAGCACCAGAGCCGTGATTATTGGGTTGTGTTCAACTGCCCTGAGTTTACGAGTTTATGTCCTATCACTGGTCAGCCCGACTTTGCGGAGATAAAAATCCGCTATGTGCCAGATGTCCGCATGGTTGAGAGCAAGAGTTTAAAACTATATCTGTTCAGTTTCAGGAACCACGGTGATTTTCATGAAGACTGCGTTAACAAGATTCTTAACGACCTGGTAAATTTGATGAATCCCCGCTACATCGAGGTTGAGGGTATATTCACTCCCCGAGGAGGCATATCAATCTATCCATACGCAAACTACGGTCGCCCCGGCACCCGCTACGAGGAAATGGCCCGCCGCCGCTTTGAGAACCGATAGGGTCTATTCCTCTATGTAACGAACTGTGGCCAGCAAAATATAGCCAATAAAACCAACACACCGCAAAGAGGTATATAATTCACTCTCTTTGCGGTGTGTTTTTGATAAATTCTCCCTGAATCTCTTATTATTCCGTTATCTTTTATTTACATCAGAGTGTGAGCGTCAGTTTTACTCCGAACTGTCTCGGGCGTGAAGTCTGTGCGAAAGCCTGATTCATAGTGACGAAGTAGAATGGATTATAAACCTTGTCGGTCAAGTTTCTGGCAAAGAAATTGAGAGACATTTTCTTGTAGTTGAATCCGACGTGTGCTCCGAGCAAGAGATAGAAATTCTGGTAAGCAGAGTTATCCTCAGTCCAGTAAATCCTTCCCTGCCCAGTCAGGTCTGCTCCGAAATTAATGGTAGCCTTCTTGAGCGCTATAGCATAGTCGAATGCGACAGATGCTGTGTGTTGAGGAACAAACGGCACGTAGTTATCATCATATACAGCGTCTCCCTCATCATAATCTATGAATTTGGCATGAGTGTAGCCATAAGCGGCTTTGAGCGTCAGGATATTTCCGAATAATCTCATCCATGAAGAGGCAGAAAACTCACCTCCGAAATTCTCGCTCTTTCCAGCGTTAACCATCTGACGTCCCAGCCCAGATGGTGAGAATCTTGCAATCTGCTGATCCTCAACCCGGTTGTAGAACAGAGAAACATTTATTTCCGTATGTGCGTCAGGGAATTTGAGTGTAGATCCCAGCTCATAGTTCCATGACACCTCCGGTTTGAATGTAACCGCATCGTTGGCACTGGGGTTCTCTCCTGCCACTACTCCACTCCTTTCCATTGCTGGTCCGATACGTGGGTCGTCCTGCATAGCTGCAAGCATGGAATTCTTCAGCGATGTCTGAATCAAGTCACTGAACATCTGTATGTTGTACCCACCCGACCGGAAGCCTTTGCTTACCGATGCATAAATCTTGGCATTAGCTGTGGGATTATATGTCAGTCCCACCTTTGGCAGATAGTGGGTGTAATCATTTTTTATTTTTCCGACATATCTTGACTCTGCCACAAAAGGCTGGTTGATTGTGACAATAGGTCCACGTGTCATCAAGAACGTAAAATCAGTCAATGAACCCGTATTGTATTCCACCTGATTGTGCTCATAATCCACACGCATACCTACAGTCAGGTTCAATTTCGGTAACAAGTTCTTGTAGGTTGCCTCTCCAAACACGGCTGCGTTGAGGCTGGGTGTTCTGAACACACCGTCAACGAGCAGCTCCTGATTGTCGATTGTCGCTGCAATATTCATTCCGTAGGCTCCCATTGCCGCATTTGCAGCCTCAAAACCTTTGTCCATACCGCTTTGAATCATTCGATCAATCCCTTCTCTTCCAAATACCACTGGTGCTGTGGTCTTCAGCCATTGGTTTGAGATAAATGCTCCAGCTACCCAGTCTATGCGACTCTTACCATTGCTTCGAAGCGCCAATTCCTCAGCCAGATAGTGACTGTTCTGCTTCTGCTCAAGTGTAAAGACGTTAAGGGGCGAGAAGTCTTGATCCATAAACATGCGGTCGTTGAGGAACTGATAAGAAGTGACAGACGACAATGTCATCTTATCGAACTTATATTGTGCCTTCAGACTATTGTTCACAAGAGTTCGTCTGTAAGATCCCATACGGTCCTCGCAAATCAGTCCGAAATTACCTGGTGCGTATGAACCGTCAGACAAGTCCGCCACCTTATAATAATCATATCCATTCTCCTCGCTTAGCTCCAAGCTGGACTGGAAATCGAGTGTAAGTCCAGGGTTTTTCAACGGATTATATACGAGGCGTAGTTTTGCTCCTCCAGCATCTCCGCCATTGCTTCGTCTGTTGAGAGTGACATTTCTGTTGTATCCGTCGTTTCCGTTATAAAACGCTGAAAGCGACAAGGCGGCATCCTTTCCGAGAGTATTGGAGTGTCTGAAGAATATGCTTCGACCTGCATCCTCAGTGGTTCCTCCGAGTGATATTTTTGTCTGTGCCCCGTCCTTTCGAGCTTGAAGAGGATTGAAAGTGTTGAGAATCAGCATTCCTCCCATAGCGTTTCTTCCGTAAATCGTAGACTGGGGTCCGCGCAAAACTGTTACAGACGTTATATCGTCGAAATTGATGTCGAACGCAGACTTTTCCTTGACAGCCATGTCATCGACATACAATCCAACAGCCGGAGTGTTGATACGCGAGCCCACTCCTCTGACAAACATTGCACTCGTGAGTTTAGAGCCATAATCCGGAACAAACAGATTTGGTATATACATAGCAGCCGTCTTAACGGACGTAACCGCATTGTTTTCCATCTCAGTCTCTCCAATTTTAGAATAACTGACCGGCTGCTCATTCAAAGGAATCGCCTGTTTAACCTCTGTACCAGTGACTACAACCTCATCCAACTGCACATCTGTCTGAGCGTAAGCAACAGTATTACAAGCTAATAAGCTCAAAAATAGTATTTTCTTCATAACTTTACATTTTTTTTGCAAAGTTACGAATAAAAACCATGGCTGTCAATCATCATTTATTATGAATTTGAATGGGGCATGACAAACTAATGCCTGTATGGTCGGCCTTAAAAGCATGTGCCCTCACATAAGCCCCCACCGCTATTCCATAAAATTGGGGGAAATGGTATCTGAGGCCGACAGTCTCATAAAAAGGCTGTTCCACATCTTTAGCCTTTTTACCTGTCTGTCGGAACACATAAAGTCCCAATGACATTGACAATGAGAGATTATGGTAATAAACCTCATGTTTAGCTGACACTCCGACGGACAAAGGTGAATGATGTTCTTTTCTGTCATTCATCCTGTCCAGGTCTTTAACCCTGTCCATATATGACAGGTAGTAGATGTCGATTCCCCCACCCGATGCCCATCTACGGGCATATCTGCTCATGTAGTCAGCAGAAAAAGTATATACCGCATAACGCTTGAAATCGTTGATCCGGTAATCCGGGTCATCGATTGGAGTCTTATACTGAGTCTGCATCCAATCCTCATACAGAGTGCATAATCCCGCGCTGGCAGTCAAATTCCAGTATTTCGTTTTTTCAAATTCATGGTTAGTCTTGTAGAGGTTCTTTTTAAGCAATTCGTCGTAGTATGGATAATATACAATTCCAAGAGTGGGTCCCATAACGTTAGACCCCTTATTTGGCCGTTTCAGCGTACCAGTACTTAGATGGCTGAAATCAATTCCCGCGCGCAATCCCCAGTCTTTAGCGAAACGATAGGTCATACTCAGCGTGGCTCCGAAGAAAATAAGAACATTTGAGGAAATCATAAGATTGTCAATCTGATTAACTCTGTCATATTTGCGATCAGAAAATCCAAGTCCTATATTAATGGCGTAGTCAGCCTCCCAATGCTCATTGCGTAGCAACGCCCTCTCAAACGAAGCATAGGCAGCCAGTGAATTTCCGAGTTTTGTCTGGTAACCAACCGGTTGTCCCATTCCTTGAAAAGTCTCTTCTCCCCGGTGCAGTCTCACACGGTTGTAGAAATTATAATTGACTCCGAAAGCAAATGTAGGATATCCGAAATCCTGGGCATAAGGGTCTCTCTGAGTTGGCAACGACACATGACGAATCTGTCCCCCCAAGGTAAAAGTGCCGTTGCGCTGCACCAGCTCCTTTATCTCCTTATCCATCGTGGATATTCTTCCAGGCGTTGCAGAAACGCTTGCACCCCACCCTTTCACCTTTACGGTGTCAGTTTCCTCAGCATACATTGTCGCCGAAAGAACAAGCATGATGGTAACAATCCAAAATCTCATATCATTCATGTTGTTTGAGATATAAAACACCGTGTGCCAACAATGGGAGCCCATACATTACAAATTCAAGAATTCTGACAGACAAAGGTATATCCATTGTCGGGTTATAATCCATGTAAAATCCGAAAAGCAACACCGCTATAAATTGTGACACAAAAAAGAATGTTATAAAATATGTAGCAATTCCCACCGGGAGTCTCACGAGCGCATCCCACACATCGGCCATATTCGAGAATCGTCCGGTTGCAAAAGCAAAAACCACAGAAATTCCAGTCAGGAAGAAGCACACCAACGGGAACAGTCCTTTCTCGAGAGACGAATTATGGAAAGTTCCAAACGCACTGAGGAATTTATTACCAGGTATTAGCGCCAGAACAGTGATAATCAGAGCGATGACAAAAGCCGTGAGAACAACAATCATATAAGCACGGTTCTGTTTCAAAGACCTCGGTCTTCCCAGTCCCGCCAGAATTCCCGACTCAGCAATTATACTCACTGTTGATGTAGCCAAAACCACATATCCCCAAGGAGCGTTTCCCAGGTTTTGCATAACCATCGCAACAGCCCACCTGCCCCCCTCATCAGTAAGGAGATTCCGACAATTCATGCCATAATAGCTGCCTATCCATGACACAATCGCAGCACAAATAATCAGCGCGAGGCACAATAGCGGTAGCAGGTTCAGGATTTTTCTCATTTTCAGTCTTCGTCAGGCTCGAGATTGTCAATATCCAGAATACGCAACTCTATTGCCTTAGTCACAAGCCTTGTTGCGTTCACTCCGTTCAGACGTTCCCCCTCAGTAAAGAGACGTCCGATAAGGTCGTTTTGCCGTTTTTCGAGTGATTTCACTCCGAAAGGCATTCCCCTGAGCTGCGCTATCATGTCCTTGGTATATCCCAAGGCTAGATGTCTCAGGAATCGCTCGTCATACTCATCAATATCATAATCTACAACGGCTTCCTGACGTCTGCTTTCGCTGAGTACCGAACGGCGGAACCTGTCGAGCAGTTTTTCCAGCAGTGGCTGATTGAACACAAGCCGCTTTCCCTCCATAACACTCATCACATCGCTCTTGGTAAGCAATTCGCCGCTTTTGAGAATGATTCCGTCGGCTCCTGCGTCGAGTGCGTCAATCCACAGTTTCTCGTTCAATGTCTCACCAGTAAAAATAAGAATATGCAACTGGCGGTATTTTTTTCTCAGTCTTCTGCATATCTCCACTCCAATGGTTGTTGACCCACCGAGTCCCAGGTCGAGCAGGACGAGGTCTGGCTCCGACTGGCTCATAAGCACCCAGAAATCCTCCTCATTCTGAGCCGTTCCAATAATTTCCGCCTGTGGTATCTCATTACGGAAGATTTCCTCGGTTCCCTTGAGTTCGAGTTTCACATCCTCGACAATAATTACTTTGAAATTGTCTGACATATATACGATTTACAATTTATTATATAAACAAGTGATTTCAATGTCTCGTTTTTTGGGGGTACTTCAATAAATTAGTTTTTATCAGCCGTAGGTATTGAGAAAGAGACAGTCAGTCCTGGATTCCCCGGCACAGCCTCGATCCTGCATCCCCTTCTTATGTGTTCGTCATGCTCACGTATTATCTGTTTTGCAATAAGCCACTGTGCTCCTTGCAGCTCATTAGTTTCCATATTAAACCTCAGAGTCTCCGGATAAAACATCGAAGCTGTCTGCTCTTCATTCTTGACGATATTATCAAAAGAAAATGCAAACTTAGTAAAATCTTTTGAAATATCAAAATCCAATGATAAAGTTCCGCTCGTTTTCTCTTGAGCCATAGCCTCGACGATATTATCGACGAGATACATGATCATAGTGCGGTCGGCTACAACCTTGTTTCCCGTTTTGATGTCAGAGCTAATGAATTTAATATTCACTCCAGTTTTTCTCACACATCTTTTCACTGCCCTCTGCGCTTCCTCCACGACTTCACTGATTGCTATGAAGCGTCTTTTGAACATAGGTCGCTGAAGTTGCTTTGCCGCACAATCCGCCAGAATTGTAAAGACATCCTTATAATACAGAGTCAGCTCCTCCATATTCCTCACTTGTTCCTCATTGTTTACAGTCATCACATTTTCATCGGCCTTATTGTTTTTAAGGCTGTCCACAATCTGTCGTATGCGGTTTGGATAATACATGGTCTCATGCTTGATTGTCGATAGCGTGTTGTCAATAACCATATTCTGGACATGCACCATATTTCCCTCACGCTCAGCCCTTCTCCGCTCGTCGTCAATAAGCTCTATGTCATCGCTTATAGTTCTCATCCTGACATTAGAATAGTATATATTCTCCGCAGTGTATCGTGATATCTTTCGGAGCATCTCCAAGTCATTCTCGCTAACATTTCCATTTCCAAGAAGAAACGCCACCATACCTATGCAGTTTCCAGTGTCAGTAGTCAAAGGATAAATCCTTGTGCGACCCTCATCCAATGTCATCTCACTCTGTGATTCAGAAGCTTGTCTTAATATTGTTCCCATATAATCCTGTTTAGGACAATTCTCCGAGAACAATGTAGTTCCACCTTTCATGTACAAGGCCACCCCCTCTGTTCGTCTTATATCATTGATTCCCTGCCTGATAATAGTTGCCAATTGCCCCTCGTTGTTATTGTTGAATATCCTGCGGTTAAGTTCAAGGATCTGTCTCAACTCAAAAGTGGGAAGGATATTGTTTCTGTAGTAGATAAAATAATATATCATCGCACCCGCAATAATAGCAAGAACAAGCAGAGCCAACATAGTCTTGCGGTTGCTGTTAGCATCCTTTATCTCACTACATCTTCTTTCCATTTCCACATCTTGTGACGACAGTTTGTGTAACCGGTTGAATATCTCGTTGTTGTAGTGATACAAATCCCATCTCTTCAGTGCCAATGCCGCTATAGCCGCCTCGTTTCGCATCTGTATGATTGTTTGATAGTCGGTCACAAATCCCTCGTTCCACCATTCCACTTCAGCCATCACCTCCTCGTCATAGAGTTTAAGCAGTTTTTTACTCTCAGGATTCACGGATATATAGTAACTGTTCAGCATATTAATGACGGAGTCTGCCATAGCCAGTGCCTCCTCATAGTGTCCCTCAAGATTCATTTCCAGCATAGCAGCCGTGAAGTTGTATGCCCTGCTGATTCTGTGGTCGTCAGGCATAGCCCCGATTTTAGAGTGCACATCATCAATAGGCATGTCAGTCTGCGATCCATCGGCATTATTCTCTGATTGTTGACATCCTACAAACATAAAAGGTAAAAACCATGCTGCCAATATCGCAAGATTCCTCATTATTCCCTTTGGCAGTCGGAAAAAGAAGCGACTACCCTTTCCTTGTTCGCTTTCAATACCAAAGGAGCAAACCTTGAACAGATCACTGGTTTTTCGGTATTTCTCAATAATACCCTTGCAATTGAGCAGTCCGAACCCAAATCCTTTCTTTTCTTTCAAGTCTTTTCCTCCATTGTCCAGTCCTATCTTACTTGAGTCATACACCTTTTCTCCAAGTATTGTATTCACATCATCTTGTGAAAGCCCTTGTCCCTGGTCAGTGACAGAAATCTCTATACAGTCGCCCTCATCCGTGGCAGCGAGTCTGACCGTTGTGTGTTGTGGTGAATATTTTCTTGCGTTGTCGAGTAGAGTATTCATCATGAATAAAGTCAGTGCCCTGTCGGCTTTCACCACAAAATCGTTCTGCTCGACCTGTAATTCCACACCTTTGTTTTTGAATGTCCTGGTGTTGTTGAGCATGATGGCAAACAGAGGTTTCAGCTCAAAATTCTCAATATTAAGGGCCACAGCCCCCTGACGGATTTTCACCCAGTCAGCCAAAATGTCGTTGTAGATGTTTATCCTTTCCGTCAACTCGTCCACATATTGCAATCGTCTGTTTACATCTCCCGATCCCTGTCGGATTTTTCCGACCTCATTCACCACCCTGTCTAGGAAAGGAGTGATGGAATGAACGATTGACAGGCATGTAGCTTTATTGACATACTGTCTGACCTGTTCCTCCAGCCTGCGTTCCTTACTGTCTTTCTCTGCCCTTGCCATCTCCTGGCGTTCCTCCAAAGTCAAGAAGTCCATATCTGTCTTCTCTCTCCACCTGCGCATTTCCCCCTCCACACTTTTCTGCTCACGAATGTAATTGATTCGGTAGTTATTGCGTATCCTTCGTGTAAGGTAAATTCCCGCGACAGCGAGGAGAAAGAGCAATATCGCGGACAGAATCATAAGCCGGTCCACCTCCGCCTGCTCTGTACGTAATGTGGAATACAATTGTTCCATCTTTTTGTCCTGACGTGTTATATCACGTATATCCAGGAAGACATTACGATTGTAATCGGATATTTTTTTCTGTCCAAGTGCACTGTAAACAATACAGAAGTGCTCCCTAATATCCGCCATCCACTCAGGCACACACACCACAGAATCTCGAATCCATTTCATTTCTGTTGAAAGAGTGTCCTGGTTTTCCGAGTCGTCGAACGGGTATAAGATATCAGAGTCTTTTGCCACCATTCGATGGTGCTCATTCACGCATGCCAGTGCATTGTCCATAGCCATAAGCGCTTTCTCGTTATCTCCTGTGGCGATATAGAATTCAGAGATTGTGTTGAATGTCTGTCCCACGTCAAACAGAGAGCCATAATCCTTGAAAATCCTTAGTGAGAAGTTGCAAATCTCCATAGGCATCTGCTCTTGTCTCACACTGTCTGACGCCCCTACCAGCTCCCTCACAAATGTCATTCGGCTGGGTCTGTAGTTTTCGTCTTTCACTATATCCTCAGCCACGGACGTGAGTGCTTTTGCCATGATGTAGTTCAGTCCGTTGCTTTTTGCTGCCGTCGCAGCTCTTAACAACAATTCCGAATTATCTTCCGAGAGCCGGTTGTCCACATTTTTTGAATTTCCGAGCAAAAAGAGCCACATTGCCTTTTGTGCCGCGTCGTCATCCGTCAGTTGTGTGTGCTCGGAGAGTAATGCAAGCTCTTGTTCCGCTTCTTCCTCCTGTCTCATGTAAAAATAATATACATGAAGAGTCATGTGGTACTCTGACACGGCATAATTCCAAACATCCCGTTGTCTCTCAGTCATGGTCTGTGTCTCCGGGCGAATGCGCTCCATTTTATTCTGAGCGTCGTTATGGTAATCGTAGAACGCCTGATTTAGGGATCTTCTCTGACACACCTTCATCATCGTGACATCCGCTACAAGCCGATACAGCTCATTAGGTGAATTGTTTATCACCTCATTAAGGTAAGTTGACGCAGAGTCGTAGTCCATTCTCATAAACTTGGCGAATCCGAGATTGCAGAGCGCCTCATCACGTCCGTCGGAATAGTTGGCCGGTTGCGCTTTCCTCAATGCTTTTCTTGCATATCTCTCCACTGAGTCAATCGATACATAGTGAAAAGCGTATGACAAACTATTCAGACTGTCAACCTCATGACGCACATATCTGTCATGCTCTCCGCATGAGCATGAGTTGAGAGAAAGAATGCCGATAATCAGCAACAGAGATTGTATATATACTTTCAATACTGGCATCCTTTATTTTTTATTTGCGTTTTTCTTGAACTCCATAGGTCCGATACCCATGTTAGCCTTGAACCACTTTCCGAAATACGACTGGTTAGGAAAGTTAAGTTTTTCAGCTATCTCCTTGACTGTCAAGTCTGTTCCTGTAAGAAACATTTTAGCCTCATTAATCAGCATGGTCATAATCCAATGGGAAGGATTCTGTCCCGTCCTTGACTTCACGACAGTAGAAAAATACCTGACAGACAGACATTGCCTGTGTGCATAGTAATTCACATTGTGTTGGTCTGCGAAATTAGACCTTAATTCATGAAAGAATCCGCTGACAATCTCATCTTTTCTGTCAAGTGTGTTTTTCAATCCTGTATCCGGCATGGTGAATGCCATTATAACTTGAAGAACAAGGTTAATTTTCACATTCTCCATCTGAAGATGGTTAAGCTGGAAAAACCTTTTCTGATTACGCTCAGCATATCTCTCTGATATTTGCAGATGATGTCTGAAAAGTGTCACATAGTCCATTATTGAATGGAATTCCTCGTCTGACAAATGTTTTACAGGTGTCTGACGAAGGTTCAGCACCTTGTCCATATCCGTTATTTTTGTAATCAGAGGCTGAACCGCATCTACGTTGACCGCCATAATGATTCCATGCAGGTCATCTGTACGTGTCAGGACCTTCAACACAGCGAGAGGAAGATAAACCACCAAGTCCTTCTCTTTGATTTCATATACAATTTCATCTAAAGAAATAGTGGCACAGCCCTGAATACATACAAACATGCCTCCCTTAAGCATGCGCTTAGCCTTGCCGTTGGCAGGAAAATCATCCTCCACATTGCCTAAAATCTTTTTATATATAACCTCGCCTTCAAAGTCGGAGGCCAAGCGGTCTTAGGAAGAC
>JAZUMZ010000058.1:0-5586 GCA_045603885.1 Bacteroidaceae bacterium
ACATACCTGTAGGCGAGGTGCGCTCGTTTGTTGATGACCTGCGTGAGCAGATTGCAGACCACGAGACCGAGAGTCCCAAACAGGCGGAGTTGGTGGATTATCTTATAGGGTCACTCAACGACAGCGGATTTGTGGACCGACCCCTTAGCGGAATTTCAGATGACTTGCTGTTCAACCATAATATAGACGCGTCTGTAGAGGAGCTGGAGAGAGCGCTCAAGGTGCTGCAGCAGTTTGACCCGCCGGGTATCGGAGCGCGCGACCTGCGTGAGTGTATGTTGATACAGATTGACCGCAAAATCAACGAGACCTCGACCGTGGGTAATCTCGGGCGGCTTTATGTGCTGGGACTTGCGCGTGAAGTGGTGCGGAGCTATTTCTCGCTGTTCAAAAATAACGAGCTGGCGAGACTGGCGGAAAAACTGGGAGTGGAAGGAGATGTGTTCCAAGATGTCCTGGACTCTTTGCATCGTCTGAATCCGCGTCCGGGACTGTCGTTGAGTGAGGACTCTGATGGACGCTCACATGCCATCGTGCCTGATTTCATTATTGAGACGTCGCTCGACGGAGATGTGACAGTCACTATGCGTGGCAGCCGCATACCCAGTTTGAGAGTCAACCAGTCGTTCCGCGACTTGGTCGCAACGTCTCAGGGAACCAAGGCGAAAGGAGCCAGGAGGGAGGACTTGAGATATGTGCGTGAAAACGTGGACCGGGCAGAGATGTTCATCAAGGCGATTCACAGGCGTCAGGATACGCTCTACCGCACCATGATTGCTATAGTGAATGCACAGAAGCCGTTTGTACTCACCCAGGATGAGACATTGCTGAGGCCACTCACCGGGGGTGAGATAGCGGAAAAAGTGGGAGTGGACCGCTCCACAATCTCGAGGGCGGTGGCCAACCGCTATTGCCTGCTCGACGGGACACTATATCCCGTGAAGCATTTCCTCCTGCGAACGAGGCGCAATGCCGAGGGAGACGAGGTGCTGAGCACACAGGTGGAGAATGCCATCCGCAAGATTGTAGAAGGCGAGGATGTGCGCAACCCGCTGAATGACAATGAGATTTCCGAGATCCTTTCCAAGCTGGGACTGAACATAAAACGTCGTACGGTGGCAAAATACCGCGACCAGATGGGAATACCAAGCGCAAAAATACGCCGTCAGTTCTAAAATCCCCAAATAAAGTGAATCCCCCAAAATAATAATAGTCAATCGAAATAAATCTTACATCTTAAATATTAAAATCTTAAATAATTAAATCATAAGTAATTAAATCTTAAATATAATAATCTTACATAAACCTGATGGAAACAAACACAGCTGAAAAAGTCTTGATGACACCTGCCAAAGTGCTGACGCAGGTATTCTCGCCATTCTACGCCCCGATATGGGCCGTATTGTGGCTGCTTTTTTTCAGCAGTTACCGACACATACCCATTCAGCCGCGGTTGTTCATCCTGCTTGTGGTGCTGATTTTCACCGTGGTCGTTCCTAAGGTGATGCTTTTCTTCTTAAGGAGGGAGTTGAGAATGAGCCGATGGCAGTTCGACATGCGGTCCAACCGACACATTCAATATATTATCGCGTTTATATGCTCGCTGACATGTGTGGTTTTTCTGATGAGGCGATGGAACGCTTTTCCTTTCCTCTCTGGCGTGATTGTGTCAGCCATAGTTGCTGAGGTGGTTTGTCTTACCATCAATATGTGGTGGAAAATCAGTGTACACATGGTGGGAATTGGAGGACTCGCAGGACTGGTGGGGGCATTCAGCAACCGCTTTATGTTCGACCCCGTGGTGCCCACTTGCGTGATTATAATGCTCGGAGGACTCGTGGGATCGTCACAGATGTTGCTCAGACAACACGGACTGCTACAGCTTCTCGCCGGCTTCTTCGTAGGCTTTATATGTGCAAGGGGCACATTTGTGTTTTGGTAGTCTATAAAACAATTAATCGCTCATACATGCGATATAAATCATAAGTCGTAAATCATAATTTATAATTTTTTGATGAATCCAAGAGTAAGCATAATAATGGGCAGCACATCAGACATGCCGGTTATGGAGAAAGCAGCCAAGCTTCTCGATGATTTCGAGATTCCTTTCGAGCTGGTGGCGCTGTCTGCCCACCGCACTCCAGCAGAGGTGGAGGCATTCGCACGCAGTGCCGCGGAGAGAGGAGTCGAGGTGATAATAGCCGGTGCCGGAATGGCAGCAGCCCTGCCGGGAGTGATTGCCGCCAACACCATCTTGCCTGTCATAGGCGTGCCGATTAAAGGAAGTGTGCTCGACGGCATGGATGCACTCTACTCAATCCTGCAGATGCCTCCAGGCATACCCGTGGCAACCGTAGCAATCAACGGAGCTATGAACGCGGCCATTCTCGCTGTTCAGATGGTGTCGCGCGGAGACAAGGCTCTGGCAACCAAGCTGCAGGAGTATAAGACATCGCTCAAAGAGAAGATTGTCAAGGCAAACGCAGATTTGAAAAACGTGGAATTTAAATTTAAGGTGTAGATGTCATACGCACGCAGAAAATCGTCGGAGGTTCAGGTAGGGAGTCTGCTTATCGGAGGCGGGAATCCTGTACGAATACAGTCGATGACCACAACCTCAACTATGGACACAGAGGGAAGTGTGGCTCAGGCTGAGCGTATTGTCGATGCTGGGGGCGAGCTGGTCAGGTTCACAACTCAGGGACAGCGCGAGGCTCTCAACATGAGGGCGATAAGCGAAGGGCTTCGCAGCCGCGGAGTCTATGTGCCGCTTGTGGCCGACGTCCATTTCAACCCGGCCGTGGCCGACGTGGCTGCAACAATCTGCGAGAAAGTGCGTATCAATCCGGGTAACTATGTAGATCCGGCACGCAAGTTCAAACATCTGGAATATACAGATGAGGAATATGCGGCGGAGTTGAAAAAAATTGAGGACCGCTTTGTGCCGTTCCTCAATATATGCAAGGAACACCATACGGCGATACGCATTGGCGTGAATCACGGATCGCTGTCCGACCGCATCATGTCGCGTTATGGCGACACGCCGGAGGGCATGGTGGAGTCGTGTATGGAGTTCCTGAGAATCTGTGTGAGGGAGCAGTTCCCAAATGTGGTGATTAGCATAAAGGCGAGCAACACGGTGGTGATGGTTCGCACGGTGCGGCTGCTCGTCAGCGCCATGGACCGTGAGGGTATGGCGTTCCCGTTGCATCTTGGCGTGACCGAGGCGGGAGAGGGTGAGGACGGACGTATCAAGAGTGCCGTCGGAATCGGTGCGTTGCTTTGCGAGGGAATCGGCGACACAATACGTGTGTCGCTCTCCGAGCCACCTGAGAACGAGATACCGGTGGCACAGGCTTTGGTCGATATGACACGTGAGTGCGCTGAGCTCAGGGAGCGTGCGCGACACTCGATTGTCAACGACACCGTCACGCTTGAGCTCCACGAGGACAACTGGCAGGTGCTGCAGCTGAAGGCATCAATGACTGTGGGCGCGCTGCTTATCGACGGGCTCGCACATAATCTGGCTATACGATGTCCCGGATTCGATGAAGACCGCTTACGCTCTCTTGCCGATGACATTCTTCAGGCGGCGCGGGTGAGGTTCTCTAAGACGGAGTTTATATCGTGCCCCGGATGTGGACGGACCTTGTATAATCTTGAGCAAACCATAGCCCGTATAAAACAAGCCTTTAAGGAGTATTCGGCGGAGCATCCGTTCCTCAACACTCTCAAAATCGGGATAATGGGTTGTATCGTCAACGGTCCGGGAGAGATGGCAGACGCTGATTACGGATATGTTGGCGCAGCGGCAGGAAAGGTAAGCCTCTATAAAGGAAAACAATGCGTGGAGATGAACATCCCGGAGAACGAGGCTGTTGAGTGCCTTATGAAATTAATTCTTAGAGATTCAAATCTTCCATCTTAAAATCTTACATCATAAATCTTAAATTTTAAAATCTTACATCTTACATCTTTAAATCTTACATATAACAGATCATAAATCTTAAATTTTAAAATCCTACATCCAAATGAGTTCATTACTTATATACAATACACTGACAAGGAAAAAAGAGTTGTTTAAACCCCTCAACGAGCCATTTGTGGGAATGTATGTGTGCGGACCTACCGTATATGGCGACGCACATCTGGGACATGCGCGTCCTGCAATCACTTTCGACGTGATTTTCCGCTACCTCAAACATCTGGGGTATAAGGTGCGCTATGTGCGCAACATCACCGACGTGGGACATCTTGAGCATGACGCCGACGAGGGTGAGGACAAAATCGCAAAGAAAGCACGGCTGGAGCAGCTTGAGCCGATGGAGGTGGCGCAGTATTTCACCAACCGCTACCATGAGGCTATGCGTGCCCTAAATGTGCTCCCGCCGAGCATAGAGCCTCATGCCACAGGACATATTATCGAGCAGATACAGCTTGTCAAGGAAATACTCGACAACGGTTTTGCATACGAGAGCAACGGGTCGATTTATTTCGATATTGAGAAATATAACGAGAAGTTCCAATATGGAAAGTTGTCGGGACGAAACCTCAACGACATCATCAACAACTCACGTGAGCTGGCAGGGGTGGGAGAGAAGCATAACCAAGCCGACTTCGCCTTATGGAAGAAAGCGCAGCCTGAGCATATCATGCGTTGGCCAAGCCCCTGGAGCGACGGATTCCCAGGATGGCACTGCGAATGCACCGCTATGGGACGCAAATATCTCGGCTCACACTTTGACATTCACGGTGGAGGAATGGACCTGGTGTTCCCTCACCACGAGTGCGAGATTGCGCAGTCGGTGGCAAGCCAGGGTGATGACATGGTACATTATTGGGTGCACAACAACATGATTACCATCAACGGGCAGAAGATGGGAAAAAGTCTCGGCAACTTCATCACATTGCCGGAGTTCTTCGAGGGAACACACAAGAGCCTTGAAAAAGCATACTGCCCCATGACAATACGTTTCTTCATCCTGCAGGCACACTACCGCTCTACCGTGGACTTCTCAAACGAGGCGCTGCTTGCGGCGGAGAAGGGACTGGAGCGTCTGCTCGACGCATATAGCACTCTTAAAAAACTGACACCGTCGGAGTCAGACGGGAAGACACCACAGGTTGAGAAGCAAAAGGTGGATGAGATACGTCAGAAATGCTATGACGCTATGAACGACGATTTCGCGACACCGAATGTAATCAGCAACTTGTTTGACGCATCAAAAATCGTAAACTCCGTGGCAGACAAGAAAGCAACGATGACAGAGGAGGTGCAGAATGCTTTTGTTGAGTTGTTTGACACTTTCGCTTTTGACCTGCTCGGACTCAAACCATCGGCAGGCTCATCGGCAGGAGAGGACAACTCGGCGCGTGAGGAGGCATTCGGAAAGGTTGTGGACATGCTGCTTGAGCAACGCAAGAAGGCCAAGGACAACAAAGACTGGGCAACAAGCGACCAGATACGCGACAACCTGACCGCCCTCGGTTTCGAGGTGAAAGATATGCCTGGCGGTTTCAGTTGGAAACTGAATAAGTAGAAGTCCCCTAAAGGAGTTCCTGCAGAAATGGCAGAATACAATGTAA
>JAZUMZ010000059.1:0-4047 GCA_045603885.1 Bacteroidaceae bacterium
CTATTTAACTTTCTATTTAACTTCCTTTTTAACTCCCATTTTAACTCCCGAAACTTCAGTTACAAATTAGATTGCAAATATAGGAAAAATTTTAATGACTTCTTACACTTTCAACTATTATTAACACTTTTTTCAGACTTCTTGCCAAATTCAGGGTCAATTTTAAGTAAAGCTGTAACAATAAACGTAACCAAGCATGACGCAAGAATCCAGATAAAGAAATTCACATAGCCGAAATAATCAGAGAGCCATCCTGCCACCATTCCCGGCAACATCATTCCGAGAGCCATAAACGCAGTGCAGAGTGCATATACGGAAGTTGAGTTCTCGCCTCTCGCAAAATAAATCAGATACATCATGTATGCTGTAAATCCGAAACCATATCCCAGTTGCTCAACAAACACACATGAGCCGATCATCAAGTTGTTGGTTGTCTGTGTTAAACTCATATACAGATAGACTGCGTCGGGCACGCTGATTGCCAGCACCATAGGCCAGAGCCATTTCCTCAATCCATGTTTCGCCACGAGCAGTCCTCCGACCACACCTCCGATAAGCAGTCCCACAACTCCCACGGTACCATATATAAATCCCACGAACTCCGTGTCGAGCGCCATTCCCCCGTTCTCAAAAGAGTCGAGCATAAACGGTGATGCGATTTTCACAAGCTGTGCCTCCGGGAATCTGAAAAAGAGCATAAAAAGCAACGCGGCGAAAATCTGAGGTTTTGAGAAGAAGACCACCAGTGTGTTTTTAAAGTCAACGGCTGTTTTTTTAAGCACCTGAGGCAGTGAATAGTTTTCTTTCTCCTCCTCAGTGCTGTCTTTATTTGTCTTTGGCAATGCGATAGAATGGTAAAGCATGAGAATTACGGCAATGGCTGCCAACACAAAGAATGTGATTGCCCATGCGATACTAGTTGATGTGGAGTGTTTGATCCATCCCGCCACCATCACGAGCAGTCCTTGTCCGAAAATCATACCGATACGGTAGAATGTCGAGCGTATTCCCACGTATGTCGCCTGTTTGTTGCTGTCGAGGGCGATAATATAGAAACCGTCAGCCGCAATGTCGTGGGTTGCACTGCTGAACGCCACGAGCCAGAGGAATGCGATTGTCCCTTGCAGGAAGAAACTCGTGGGCAACGTAAGTGCCACACCGGCAAGCCCCGCCCCGCAAAGCAATTGTGTGATCAATATCCACTTGCGTTCCGTGAGCATACCGTCAACCACCGGACTCCATATAGGTTTTATCACCCAAGGGAGGTACATCCACGACGTGTATAACGCCAGTTCAGTGTTAGTCAACCCCATCTCCTTATACATGATAACCGACAGGACATTCACAGCCACATAAGGCAGGGCTTCCATAAAATAAAGTGTTGGAACCCACTTGGCAGGATTAATATTTCTCATATAAAAAAACGATTAGAATGTATTTAAATAAAACAAGCCGCTTATTCAGAATCCGAATCCGCGGCATGGAAAATAAGAGTTGTGGCTCCTATACTGATAATGTCACCCTCTTTGATGACTCTTCTCTCATTGTCTCTCAGCAGTGTGTCCATAACGAAAGTGCCTGTGTTGCTTGGAGCGTCCCTCAATGTATAGACAAGTCCTCCGTTTTTGTCACGTCTGACATTGATTACGCAGTGGAATGTATCGACACTTGGGTCTGATGTGATAATTGGCTTGTTGATGTCGGTCCCTTTGAGATACCTTCCAAAGGAATTATCTCCCATCTGCAAAGGAATCACCTGTTTAAATGCGAACTTGTTCTCCACGACAGTAACAGCTCCCAACTGCCCGTCATATTGGTGTTCGTCAAGTGTTTTCTCCTCGTGTATGGCAGCGAGTTTTGACTGCCCTATCCTGATTCCGAACTCCTTCTTACACTGGCCGCATCTGAACACAAGCGCCTGTCCCTCGTTATATTTAGTTTCGTCAAATACGAGATAATTGTCGCATTTCGGACATTTCACCCTTTTCATACAGGCTGTGGATTTACGGCAATTTCTTCACCCACGCTTTCTTAAATCTCTCATGCATGGGTTTCAGTGCGTTAAGCGCCTTTCGTGCGTCCTCCTCGGTAGAAAATCTTGAGTACATCACATATTGAAGTCTCTCATCCTCATAGTAGAATGCGCCAGGCAAGTTTTTGTCCGCCAGTTTGTTGATGAGTGATTGAGCACACTCCTGGTTGGCAGCGATAGTTACGACAATTGTGTATTTACCGTTGTCATCGCTCAGGTTGGCAACCTGGCTCAGGTCTTGCTGGGATATAACAATTGCATTGCTGTTAGCCTGAGGTGTCTGCAACACGATGATTTGTGGCTGTAGGACAGTCTGCTGTGGTTGAACAGGCTGAGATGAGACATTGTTCTGAGCGTTTGCATCGACAGCCTTGTTATCGTCGGCCTTAACATCAGCGTTTTCAACTGATTGGGACACCGCACCTGCGATAATCTTGTCTGAAGAGTTGTTTGTCCTGAAATAAGGGAAAGAGAACACGAAGAACATAGCTACGGCAGCAGCCGACGCAATGGCGATATCTTTCCAGCGTTTTCTGCTCTCCGCAGTACGGATTACGTTGTTGCCGTCTGTACCTGTTGCTCCTGGAATAATATCTGTCTGGTGTATTCCCTCAAGAATCTCCTCCTGCTTCTCCAGCTCAGCCACAGAATAGAGCTCAGCAGGCGGTAATGCGAAAAAGGCAGGTGTGATGGAGCATTCATGCATCTGCTCGAATGAGACCACCCCGTCGATATTTTTTCTGAGTGTCCCCACGTTGTTGAGTACACACAGGCCGTTCTCGTTCAGCTCATCTTTCAGCCGCTCGACATCCAGCTCCAGCTGTCGCAGAGCTTGCGGATATGTGGCGTCAAAATTTTGCATATACGCATTGACCATCAGTCCGTCGTTTCCACAAAGTTCTTTGTTGAAAATAACGAACCTTGCCGGCGGCAGCATAACCCTGCTGTCTTGACTTTCAAACGATGCTTGACGATAGTCAACCACAAAACCTCCGAAACCTGGAATCATAACCAGGTCGTTATTAAGGAGAAGAATCTCCAGATTTCTTGATAGCACTTTCATAATGTGCAAATTTATGGATTTTTTTTAAAATATTCGCAATAAGTCCCCAACAAGTTATGAACATTGCCTTCAAGTTATGAACACCAGGTTGTTTTATGCGTTTATCCACAGCTACTTGAGTAAGAACAATGCAACAGCCATAGCAAAGAGTAAAACCGCTGATATGATGTTGATTTTCACCTGCAACTTTTCCAGTTTCAGTTCCCACTCATTGCTTTTGTCGGCTGCAAGCCTGCAAATCAAGGCAATGACTACAAGAGGCAGCACTGCCGCAACAGCAAAGGCTGCAATCAGCGCAATCCCCCATTGAGAGGCGATAGACATAGGCATAAGCATACCGAAGAAGAATACCGCACTCTCCGGGCAAAAGATACATGCCAGCACCATGCCAAGAACGAATGCTCCGTTTCTTTTATGGTTCTTGATTGTCGTCCTTGAGTTATGGCAGTTATCTCCATGGTGATGGTTATGTAGTGCCCTGAACAGGAAAAACACGGCGAGAGCGATAAGCAGAAACGGCATTATCTCCTCTACGAGCTCAGAGACACCTGTAGAATAGAACACCTTGGCATCCAGTCCTGTCAATTTAGCCACTATATAAATCACAGTACCTAATAAAAAGTAGGTTGTCATCCTTCCTGCAGCGAAAAGAAATGTCTTTTTTGAGAATTTCTCTCTCGCCTGCGGGTTGTCTGCCATGACGGTGAGCGCCGACAGGCATATCGCTGCCTGGCAGGGGTTCAGAGCCACGAGGCACCCCAACAGCAATGCTGCCAGCAGGCTGAACTCTGTTGACTGAATAAGTGAGTTGATGTCTATAAACAATACCTCCGGCATTATCCTGAATTTATGTGGTCTGGAACCACATTATTATGTATAAAAAACAAGAATCAACATCTGTGCTGTAATAATTCTCAGGAACATTGACAGCGGAAAGTCGGAGGCCAAGCGG
>JAZUMZ010000060.1:0-7282 GCA_045603885.1 Bacteroidaceae bacterium
GTTTCAGCCACTCACCCATCCTTCCAGACCTTTGGCTGATTGTAGGAAACTCACGGGTATTCCCGTTCTTTCCCAAAGCGGTTGCAAAGTTAATCGTAATTTTTTAAATATGCAAATCTTTTCAGACTTTTTTTGAGCATATTCAAAAAAACCGCCCTTGAGAGCCGCTTGCGGGACTCGAACCCGCGACCTACGCATTACGAATGCGTTGCTCTACCAACTGAGCTAATGCGGCGGCGTGGCTGCGACTTTTGGCAAACCGGATGCAAATTTAGGGATTTTTTTTTATATGACAGCTGTTTTTAAGGAAAAGTTTTGTGAAAAATGGTGGATTTATTGTTTTTTTCCGTATTTTTGCAGTGATTTTGCAGTGAAGTGAGGTAAGAGAATTATTCTTTTAGGGTAGTTCTATAAACTTAAAAACTAATCTGTAGAAGTACCTTTAACTTATACGAGAGAAATGAAATTTAATAAGCTGTTAATAGTCAAGTCTGTGGAGCGGCTGAATGAGGGTAATGTGTTGCTCAAACTGACTGACACTGAGCCGTTGCCTGATATTCTTCCTGGCCAGTTTGTGCAGGTAAAGGTGAACGGCAGCCCCAAGACGTTCCTGCGCCGACCCATTTCGGTGAATTTTGTTGACCGGGAAGCAAACGAGCTCTGGCTTCTTGTACAGATGAAAGGCGAGGGAACACACACGCTCGGAGAACTCAAACCAGGTGGTTCGCTCGAGGTGCTTTTCCCCCTTGGCAATGGGTTCACACAAGATGTCACGTCGGGAGAGAAAGTCCTGCTCGTAGGTGGCGGTGTTGGAGTTGCGCCACTCCTGTATTACGGCAAATATATAAAAGAAAAAGGTGGCGAGCCAGTGTTCCTTCTTGGAGCGAGACGTGCTCAAGACCTGATGGAGATTGAATGTTTCACGCAGTTTGGAGAGGTGTTCGTAACTACCGAGGACGGCTCCTTGGGCGAAAAAGGGTTCGTCACGAATCATTCAGTCATGGCAAAGGCTCATTACAGCCGCATTTCTGTTTGTGGACCGAAGCCAATGATGGTTGCGGTGGCGCGATTCGCCAGCTCGTTTGGCATTTCCTGCGAGGTCTCGCTTGAGAATATGATGGCGTGCGGACTGGGAGCCTGTCTTTGTTGCGTGGAGAAGACTGTGCGTGGAAATGTGTGTGTGTGCACCGAAGGCCCCGTATTTAATATCAACCAGCTTACCTGGGAACTGTAGTTAATAACTGGTAAATTGTAAATCCCAATGGCAGATATAACAACAAACATAGGACGTCTGAAACTCAAAAATCCTGTAATGACCGCCTCCGGAACTTTCGGCTACGGACTTGAGTTCGCTGAACTGGTGAACTTGGCTGATATAGGCGCTATCATTGTCAAAGGAACCACGTTGCATCCACGGGAGGGAAACGACTATCCACGAATGGCTGAGACAGCCAGCGGGATGCTCAACTGTGTGGGGTTGCAGAATAAAGGAGCCGACTATTTTTGCAAGAATATATATCCAAAAATCCAGGATATCGATACCAACATGATTGTCAATGTGTCGGGATCCAGTATAGAAGACTATGTGGCATGTGCTGCGAAAATCAATGAGCTGACACAGATTCCCGCAATCGAGCTTAACATATCATGTCCCAACGTGAAGCAGGGAGGTATGGCATTTGGTGTCACTGCCAAAGGGGCGCGCTCCGTGGTCGAGGCTGTAAGGGCCGTTTACGACAAGACGCTGATTGTGAAACTCTCTCCCAACGTGACCGACATAGCTGAGATTGCCCTGGCAGTGGAGGATGCAGGAGCTGACGCCGTGTCGCTTATAAACACGCTTATGGGCATGGCGATTGATATTGAGCGACGCTGCCCTAAGCTCTCTATCGGCACAGGCGGACTGAGCGGACCAGCTGTAAAACCTGTGGCTCTGCGTATGGTTTGGCAGGTGGCAAAGGCCGTTAAGATTCCCGTGGTCGGACTTGGTGGCATAATGACTACAGAGGATGCCATTGAGTTCCTTATGGCCGGAGCGTCGGCAGTACAGATCGGCACTGCCAATTTCATAGATCCGGCAGTGAGCGTGAAAGTGGCAAACGGAATTAACGAATGGCTTGACACTCATAAATATAAGTCTGTTCAGGAAATTATTGGAGCTGTGTGACATATGTAAACCGAAATGGCAATTTTGCTTACTTTTTGAAAATAAATCGGTAAAAATTTGTGTGGTTTTGATAAAAATTGTAACTTTGCAAATGATTTTATAGAAGTACCCTTTTTAGAAGTACTCTTTACATAACCATACTTTGAAAAGTAAGTTAAAAGTCAAAGATGAGCAAGATAATTAAGCCGGTTGAATACAAACAGCTGCTTGGACCGGCACAGACAGAGCAAGGCATAAAACTGATAAAAGATTTTTTTCAGTCTAACTTATCTACAGAACTGAGGCTGCGCAGGGTTACTGCGCCGTTGTTTGTGTTGCGGGGGCTCGGAATCAACGACGACCTGAGCGGTGTGGAGAGGCCTGTGAATTTTCCTATAAAGGACATGGGTGATCAGGTGGCCGAGGTGGTTCACTCGCTGGCTAAATGGAAGCGGCTAATGCTGGCTGAATATAAAATCCAGCCTGGCTACGGTATATATACCGACATGAACGCCATCCGAGGCGACGAGGAGCTTGACAATATCCATTCTTTATATGTGGACCAGTGGGACTGGTGTCGCACAATCCAGCCAGGTGAGCACAATGTGGAGTTTCTGAAAAAAACGGTCAGGAATATTTATTCCGCAATAAAACGCACAGAGTATCTCGTATGTGAGACTTACCCGCAAATCGAACCGTTCTTGCCCGAGGAAATACATTTTGTACACAGTGAGGAATTGCTGAAGATGTATTCTGGAATGACTGCCAAAGAACGTGAGGATGCGGTATGCAAGGCATACGGAGCCGTTTTCATCATAGGAATTGGCGGCGGGCTTTCAGACGGAAAGCCCCATGACCTGCGTGCGCCCGACTATGACGACTGGACGACACCCAACTCTGATGGATATAAAGGACTCAACGGCGATATTCTGATATGGTATCCTGTGCTGAACCGAAGCATCGAGCTCTCTTCTATGGGAATACGTGTGGATAAGGAGGCTCTGCTTCGTCAGCTGGAGCTGACAGGAAAGATGGAGCGCAAGGATCTCTATTTCCACAAGCAGCTTCTCTCTGGCAAGCTGCCACTCGCTATAGGTGGTGGAATAGGGCAGAGTCGTCTTTGTCTTGTGCTTCTTCACAAGGGTCATATCGGAGAGATTCAGGCAAGTATATGGCCCGAGCAGATGCGCAAGGAATGTGCCAAGCTGGGCATGAACCTGATTTGATTCAACGTTAAAGCTTATAAATCAAAAGGCATGTCCTCGCGAGGACATGCCTTTATTGTATTAATACCGATTATCGTTCTTGTTTGGACTACAGCTTGAATTTCAGCACTTTCCCGTTGTGTCCCTCAACAGTGGTCTTGATCATGCAGTCGGGAGCAAGGGTGTGCTCCTCGGTCTTGCCTGTCAGAAGATCCTTGGCCTTTATCTCGCGGCTGTCTGTGGGTATCTGAAGATATGTGAACGCATCGGCTGGAATACGAATCTCTGTGTTGACGTCATGGCCCTCGAAGTTGGCTATCACGAGTATCAGCTCCTTGTTGCTTTTACGCAGGAACGCATATTGGTGATTGGTGTCCATAGCCTGATTCTCATAGTTGGCGAACATCACGTCGTAGAAATCCCCTTCGCGTATCGCTTTCTCCTTGTTGCACAAAGTGAGAACGGTCTTGTAGTAAGCGCGCAGCGACTTCTCCTCATCTGAGAGGAGTGCTCCGTCGAACTTTCCTCCGTTGCGCCAGCGACGTATGCTCTGCACCGTCCAGTAGTCGAAAATGGTGGTTCGTCCGTCCTCGCCGCTGAACCCCTCGCAGTCCATGCCTTTCTCGCCCAGTTCCTGTCCGAAATAAATCATCACGGGATTTTCACGCATGAGGGTGCTGATCAGAAGTGCGGGACGCCCTTTCTCTGCGCTGTCGCAGAAATAGGGTGAGGCGATGCGCTGCTCGTCATGGTTCTCGAGGAAGTTGAGCATGTGGTCGTGGATGTCGTCGATGCCTTGCCAGCAATAGGTGATAGATGATGCCGATGCTCCGTTGGTCACAATACGGAGAGTATCGTAAAGCCCCACCTTGTCATAAAGGTAGTCGAATTTACCGTTGTCTATGTAGTTGCGGTATTGGTCGGGATTGTAAACCTCGGCAATGAACATAATTCCCGGGTGTGCCTCCTTGACCTGAGGTATAGCCCAGTGCCAGAACTCGCATGGCACCATCTCAGCCATGTCGCAGCGGAATCCGTCGATTCCCTTCCCAGCCCAGAACATAAGAATGTCAAGCATCTTGGTCCATGTGGAGGGAACGGGGGCGAAATGAAGTGAGTGGCCTCCAACGTAATCTACTCCGTAGTTCAGTTTCACAGTCTCATACCAGTCGTTGCTGTCGGGAGAGCATGTGAACCGGTCGTTTCCGGTGGCTTTCGCGGGAAACTCCTCATAGAGTGTTCCGTCAGGTCCTTCGAGGCTGAATGAGGGGGCAAATTTCTCTCCGTTCAGATAGTAGAAGTTGTTGTTGGGAGAAAAGTTCTGTCTGTTGTTGTCGTCTTCACCAAGGTCGCGTACCGATTCCGGCTTGGAGTCGGAGTGGTATTGCCTGGCCACATGGTTGGGCACGAAGTCTATAATCATCTTCAGTCCTGACTTGTGGGTGCGGTTGACCAGGTTCTCAAATTCTTTCATCCGCTTGTCAACGTCTGTGGCCAAGTCGGGGTCGATGTCGTAATAGTCTTTGATTGCGTATGGGCTGCCAGCCTTGCCTTTAACAACAGCAGGGTGGTCCTTGCGTATGCCGTATTTTGTGTAGTCTGTCTGTGTTGCGTGCTCAATCACACCGGTAAACCAGATGTGTGTGACTCCAAGGCCTTTGATTTCATCCAATGCTCTGAGACTGAAATCTCCCATCTTTCCACATCCGTTTGTTGAGGCGTCGCCGTCGGTGACTGGCGTCTTGGAGTTGGCCCCGAACAAGCGTGTGAACACTTGATAAATCACAATTTTTTCTTTCATTTCTCTGTTGGTTTTTTTCTGTGCTTTTGCAGGTATGAAAGTAACTGATAAAAAGAAAAGCAACAGCATGGCAAAGCGTGGGGCTGTGCCAAAACTGTTGCTTATATTATGTGTTTGTGTTTTTCTCATTAAGGTGAACTGTGGCGGTTTATTCAATGCCGTGGGCGCTGACAGCCTCGTTGCCTTTGGCAATCTTGGCTACCAATCCCTGCAGAACTTTGCCCGGGCCACACTCCGTGAAGTCGGTGGCACCGTCGGAGATCATGTTCTGAACCTCCAAAGTCCAACGTACGGGAGCGGTGAGCTGGGCTATGAGGTTGTTCTTGATTTCCTCCGGGTCAGTGTGAGGCTTGCCGTCAACGTTTTGATAAACCGGACATTTGGGAGCACTGAAAGTAGTGGCCTCGATAGCGGCTTGAAGCTCGTCCTTGGCCGGCTGCATAAGCGGTGAATGGAACGCGCCGCCCACTTTCAGAGGAAGGGCACGCTTGGCACCTGCGGCTTTCAGCTTCTCGCATGCCTGGTTGATTGCGTCGATGTCGCCAGAGATAACGACTTGTCCGGGGCAGTTGTAGTTTGCAGGCACAACCACATTGCCAGGAGCACTAACCTCAGCGCAAATATCTTCGATGGTTGAATCGGGGAGGGCGATAATAGCTGCCATGGTTGAGGGTGCTGCCTCACACGCTTTCTGCATGGCCTGGGCACGCTGGCTCACCAGTTTCAGACCGTCCTCAAACGACAGGGCACCAGCTGCGACAAGGGCGGAGAACTCACCAAGTGAGTGACCGGCTGTCATGTCGGGCTGGAACGCATCGCCCATACACAGGGCGGAGATTACCGAGTGGAGGAACACAGCAGGCTGGGTCACCTTGGTCTGACGAAGCTCCTCGTCCGTTCCCTCGAACATTATCTTTGTGATCTCAAAACCGAGAATCTCATCGGCTTTGTCGAACAACTCTTTAGCTATTGGATTACTCTCATACAAATCTTTGCCCATACCTGAGAACTGAGCTCCCTGGCCGGGAAATACAAATGCTTTCATTTTCTTTTTGTTTTATTTTTATGTTTTAAATTTTCAATAAAAAGTCTCACTATCAAAAATCTACATCAGTCTCTCGTTATATGCGTCGTTAATCACATTGAGAGCGGTGAGTGAGCGAGGGAAGCCGATCCACGGGAGCATAGCCGTAACAGCAGCCACCATCTCCGCTTTGGAAATCTTCGTGTTCCGGCATCCGATGGCATGAGTGCGCAGACGGTCGTCGCAACCACCCAGACCTGCAAGCATGCAGAAGGTGATAAGCTCGCGGTGCTGAAGGTCAATGCCGTTGCGGGTGTAGAAACGTCCGAAGCAGTATTCTATCATGTATTTAACGATGTGCTCCTGACCCTTTGGAGAGGTCTCCAGCATGTTCTCGGCATTGCCTTCACCCCACAGGGCGTCAATCATCTTCACGCCTTCGCTGTGACATGTCTCGTCGGTTGTTGTCGCTTGGTCGTCGAGAGGCAGACGTATGTCATTGTCGTCGAACACCTCGTTCATCGCAAGCAGGAAACACAGAACCTTGGAGAACCCGAGGAACGGAACTGCCTGATAAACAATCTCGCGAATCTCGCGTGGCTTGACACCTACGTTCAACGCGGCACCTACATACATACGGAACTCAGTGAGAGCGTTGCAGCCCATACATGATGCAAGGATACACATGACGCGCGTTTTTTCCTCAACCAACCCTTCGGCAGCCTCAAGGGTCTCGTCGAATGCGAAGTTGTCAAAAATTGCTGTTAACTCAGGGTCGCTCTTGAGTGTGTTCACTTTCTGGCGCACGGAGAAGAGGCGCTTGATTACCTTGTGGGCGGTTTCTGTAATTTTAATTTCTTTCATGATATGTTATTTGAAGTTAATACGTTGAGTTATATATAATAAAAAAACGGAAAAACTCTTAGTTTAGTATATGTATGGAGTCTGCCACACTCTAATTTGCAAATATAATGTTTTTTTCTTCATTTACGCAAATTATTAAGTATTTTTATCTTTTTATTTACTTCGATTCACAATTAATTGCATTTTTTTGCACACCTGAGAATTCTGTGTTTCATTTTTACAAAAACATAAATAACACTTTT
>JAZUMZ010000061.1:0-4088 GCA_045603885.1 Bacteroidaceae bacterium
TATGTTTTATTTGTTACGATACCGCAAATGTACAAAATATCAGATAAAGCGTATGTGTTGTAACAATGTTTAACGCATACGCTCGCTATATCCACAACCTTTCCAAGTCCATTTGCAGAAATTCGTCAACGGGGAATCCGCTTCTCTTTTGTACATACAATTAGTTCTTTATCCCGTTGTAAGCGGTAGGATAAATTCTCAAAAGTCACTCCAAAAATTCTCAAATCTCTTTCTGAAAATTCTCAAAAGTGCTTTCAGAAATTCTCAAATCTCTCTGTTTCTCACCACTTCCCTTCTCCGATTCCCATCTGTTGCATCAGGAAGCAGATTTCTCTATAAATTGTCTGCTTCGCCTGCAGCATACAAAGGGATGTTTTCCATCCATTCTTGATTTATATAAGGACGGAGGCTAGTACGTAATCCTTTCAAGCCAGGATAGAGATTTCGAACAAAATGACTAAGTGACTTGCTCCGTACATTTTCTTCGGCCTTTACTTCTACGGGAATTATGCGTTCCTCTGTTTGTATGAGGAAATCGATTTCGCATTCGCTGTTGTTATTTGACCAATAATAAATCGGAATTTCTTTATACAACAGTTGCTGCAGGACGAATTGTTCAGTGAATGCCCCTTTCCATTCGCGGAATACATTGTCTCCGTTTAACATCTGTGAAGCCGGAACACGCGCCAGGCATCCCAGAAGTCCTCCATCCAGAAGGAATAGTTTGAATGCAGTCAGATCTTCATAAAAACTCAATGGCATGATGGCTTCCGAGGCACGGGGAACTTTAGAGACGATACCGGCATCAATCAACCATTGTATGGCCAGTTCGTACTCTTTGGCACGTGCTCCTTTTCGGAGTGCACCGTAAATGAACTTTTTGTTTTCGCGGCTCAGTTGCGATGGCAAGCTACGCAATACCATCAGGATGCGTTGCACCTCATTGGCTGGTGCATGTTTACCTATGTCATTCTGGTATCCGGTCAGGATATGTTGTTGTACAGCACGGACTTCTGCCAAATCGCGATTGGATACGAACTTGGATACGGCCTCGGGCATTCCTCCTACAAAATAGTATTGGCGTAACAGTTCCTCGTATTGATACGAAAGCGATTGTAGGATATCCCATTGATGATTCTCGATACATTGGGCTTTGATGTCTTCTCCCAATGCATACAGAAACTCGATAAATGTGAGTGGCTGGACACGCATTACATCCACTTTGCCTACGGGAAAAGATTCTCCTTGATGGAGGGTTATTCCCAATAGTGAACCAGCCACAATTACGTGTTGTTCTGGTGCTTCTTCTTGAAAGTACTTCAAAACTCCCAATCCACGGACTGCTTCTTGCAATTCATCAAATATGATGAGTGTCTCACCTGGCACAATGTGAATATTCTTCTGAGCTTGTAGTCGCAACAGGATACGTGCTATGTCGTAATCGTATTCAAAAAGATTCTTTGCCCATGCTTCTCTGTCAAAATTGACATATACATAATTGCTGTATTCCCGTTTCCCAAATTCTTGCATTAACCATGTCTTTCCCACTTGTCGGGCACCTTCCAGTATGAGAGGTTTACGGTGTGGGTTGGCCTTCCATGCTTGCAGATTTCTGTATATTTTTCGTTCCATTTTCTGTATTGTTTCCAATATGTGTCGCAAAGTAAGTGATAATAAATTGATTATGCAAGCGTTTTACACTTTTTTTGACGAATAAAAGCAACTTGTTCTACATTTTCTCTGACGAATAAATGGTGTTTTGCTACACTTTCTCTGACGAATGTTTCTCACCACTCCCCTTCCCCGATGCCCATCTGTTGCATCAGGAAACAGGCGTGCATGTTTTGGGCGATTCCAGGGCGCAGACGGTAGGCGAAGGTGAGCTGGTCGTTCCGGATGTCGGCCTCGAAGCAGTGGTTGTGCACGTGGGTGGGATAGTGGTCGGCCAGTGTACCAAGGAGCAGGTCGTGGGTGGCGATAATACCGTTGGCCCTCAGGCGGACAAGCTGCCGCAGCAGTGCCAAGGAGCCTTTCTGCTTGTCCACCGAGTTGGTGCCGCGCAGAATCTCGTCGAGCACGATGAAGAGCTGTTCGCCCCGCTTCAGGGAGTCGATGATGAGCTTCAGCCGCTTCAGTTCAGCGAAGAAGTACGACTCGCCATCGCTCAGGCTGTCGGCCGTTCGCAGACTGGTGAGCAGGCGGGCAGGGGTAAACGTCATCTCTGTGCCACAGACGGGCAGGCCCACGCAGGCCAGCAGGTAGTTGGCCGACACGGTGCGCAGGTAGGTACTCTTGCCCGCCATGTTGGCACCGGTGATGACCAGAAAGTCGGGCCGTCCGTCAATCTCTATGGGGTTGGGTACACACGTGCCGCGCCGCATCAGTGGGTGGCTCAGAGCCGTGGCCGTGTAGGTGAAACCTCCGTCGGCCTCCAATGCTTCGGGCCACGTGTAGTCGGGATGGTGGCAGACAAACAGTGCCATCGATACGTATGCATCGGCCTGTGCCAACGCATCCATCCAAGCAGGAATGTGGCAGGCGTAAAGGCGCTTCCACCGTTCGAGCCGAATCATTTGGCGGATTTCCCAAAAGAAGAGTCCGTTCAGCAGGAAGAGCATCACGACGTTGTTGCGGCGATCCAGATTGTCCATTAGTCTGCGCAACTGGCGGATGGCCGACGAAGCGGACACTCCTCCCCTCTCCTGCCCTACTCCTTGGGCTATCTGTTGCCATGCTACAAACTCCTTGCACGGGGCCTGCTCCACCAACTCCAAGGCCGGTGCTACCAATGACAGAGTATGCAAATGGCGGCTGTACTCCTGCTGCTTGCGGGTGATGCGGGTGGTGAAGGCAGACGAGACGATGGCAAACAGAATGGTGACCAACGAAGCCAGCGAATAGGGAAACACCCCCGCGATGGCCGCTCCCCATGCCATCAGGTTGATGCAGGCGGCTGCAGGGGTGAGCAGGCGGTAATGCCATCGGCTTGCAAATTCGTCGGGCGAAGTTGCCCACGCCTCCCAATCGGCATTGCCCAACGTGAGAATCCGTTCATCCCCCTTGCGCCCGTTGGTGGCATAGTCTTCGGCTGCTGCACAGAGCAACTCTACGCGGAAACGGGTCAGGAACTCCTTTTCATCCCTCATCGTCTGCAACAACTGTTGCCGTTGGCGAATGGCGGTAGCGTCGGTCAAGGGGCGGTTCAGCATTTCAGCCAGCCGGTGGCTGCCCACATCGCTACATGTGCGGTTCATCATCTGGAAGAGCGAGTGGCGACCGTAGAGGTCGATGTCGTAGGCAAAGTCGTGTGCCGCATCCACGTACTCCTCCCCTGCCCTTTGTCCCGAATACTCTTCGTCGAGGTGTGCCAGGTCGGTGCGGCAGACGGCAAGTCTGATTTCACCGCGTGAGTAGCGGGTGAACAGGCGGGTGTGATATTTCACCAATGCCATGAAGAGCACCAGCCCCACAGCGCTGACGATGGGCAACACTGTACTCTTCTCTCCTGCCATGTAAAACGAAATGCTCAGCAGGGCCGTCAGGAACAGCACCACCCGCAGCGTGCTCACCCATCGGATGCGTCGCCGCAACCGGCTCTGTTCAGTTTCGATTAAAGCCTTTTCTTGTTGGCATTCGCTTTTCATTTCTGTATGGTTTTGCATAATTTCTTTTTTAGGTGGGTTCTATAAATTATTCTTATCCTTTGCAAAGCTCGTCTGCCGGATGGGCTTTGGCCGTGCGCCACACGCGCCAGCCGATGCAGAGGGTGACGAGCAGAGCTACACTAACGAAGATGGCAGGACAGAGCCACAGGGGAATATCCACCTGATGGATGTATCCTTCCACCCACGGTTTGACGCAGACATAGGCAATGGGGAAAGCCACCACGGCCGCAGTCAAGAGCACCACTAACTGTTCGGTGAAGAAGAGCCGCAGGATGTCGCCCACCTTGGCACCGAATACCTTGCGCACGGCAATCTCCTTGCGCCGCTGTTCGCAACTGATGGTTATCAGTGAATAGACACCGAACAGGGCTATCAGGATGCAGACAGCCGTCATTACGTAGAACAAGCCGAGGAGCGTATCTT
>JAZUMZ010000062.1:0-8895 GCA_045603885.1 Bacteroidaceae bacterium
AATTCATGGTAATTCATGGAAATTTATGTTAAAAAGTACACGAGTCTGACGACTTTTAGCGTGTCTGCGGCACTTGGGAGAAAAAAAGATAAAAAAACGCTGACGCTTGACAAAAAGGTCGAACTGAAGTTCTCCAAAAACCGCTTCGCTTAACAAAAAATGATTAATGCCGGGCATGAGGATTTTCACCGAAGACAAAAAGGACGGCTCTGCCCGTCCAAGCAAAAAACGCACTGCGTGCTCAACAAAAACCATGCGGATGCATTGATTCAACAAGAGACATATGTTTTAAAATAAACAAATTTACTAACTTAAAATCAAAAAAAATGAGAAGAAAACTACTAAGAACGCTCCTCGTCGCAGCAACACTGCTCGTGGGAGCTAATGCGTGGGGAACCATTTATCAAGGAAGGGACTATCAATATGATATAGTCTTTGGAAACCCTTCCTACACAGACAGCGAAGTGACAGGAGTTGATGTACAGACAGATTTTACAACAGACTATTCTGAACAGAATTATACAACCATGTCATTGGTAATGGAAGGATCCGTGCTTGCTGGCAATCAAGCTACTAATGGAAGAACATATTCTTTGACTAATCCACAAACAACAGGAACTGTGACATTCAAGGCAACCGGCAAGTTTGTTGGAGGCGCTTATAATTTCTTTCATATTTATGGGGCTGTAGAACAAGAAGGGGTAACTAATAACAGCTATCAGATTATCGCATCTCCATATGATTTACCAAGAAATTCAGGATCTACTACTGTATTAAGAATTTTTGGTGAGAATATTGAAGCCAGTTATGTATATACACCACGAGATGTTCTATATGGCTATGAGATTACTATTGATTTGGACAATCAAAAGATTGATTATAAGATTACATATGCCTCAGATGGAAGAGATTCCAAGGTCTCTGCTTTGAGTACATTGGAAGGTACATTTGATGTGCCCGAAGGAATCATTTTGAAGGACGTACAATCTTTCCATTTACCAAGGTGTGGACAAAACGGATCCAACTATTACGACAATGTGGCCTTTTATTCTTCTACAAGCTATAGTGTGTTATATTCAGCTGCCAAGGCTGAATATGATACCAAAGCAGCAAATCTTGATGCTGCCGGACAAACTTATTGGTCAAGCAATGTTATCCCTGCTTCAAGTGTCACCACAGCCGCATCATATTCAACCGCTATCGCCGCTCTTCCAACGACCTACGTTTCAGCCGTTAAGGCACAGACAACACCGGGCAGTGATATGACTGCAGCAATGAATACAGAAATTGCCGCAAGTTCATGGACAAATGCTACAGGTACATATCAAGGTGTAGCAGCAGAACGGTATAATGGCGATACCCCATATTCCACAGGAAAAACACTTTATCAGACAGTAAGCGGACTTCACGCAGGGTACTATAAGGTTAAATTCTATGGTGTGGCCAATGTAGCACGTAATCTTGACTCTCAATATTATGGTTCGGGCATAGCCCAAGTATATGCCAATGACGAAACACTGGACATAGATGTCATCTATCAGGACGCATGTTCACCAATATCCGATTCTTACCTACGCGAATTTGAGGTTTATCTACCAACCGATGACTCAAGTATCGAGTTTGGTATTAAGAATATTGCGGAGGGTGGCCAGTGGTATGTGGCACAGGCACTATCTCTTAACTATCTCGGCACAGAGAAAATCGCATATACAATCAATGCTGTCGCTGGTGAGACAACAATCTCACAACTTGCCACAGGTACGGAATGGGCAAGTAACACCTATGGAACATTCATCCCATACGTAATTAATTACAACAACAAATATTATATACTTGACGATGCTGACAATTCAAACCTTGATGGCTATTATGCAAGTTACACCATGGGGGCTTCAGCAGAGACCAAGGCGATTAATTATACACTGGACGAGAGTATTGTGTACTTCTATGATCAAACAACAGCAGGCACAAATTATAGTTATACGAATGGAACAGCTGGATACGTAGCATCCCAGAATGCTCGTGGTGGTTCTCCTACTATACGTGGTATTGGTTTGATTACATTGGGTTCGGGAAATTACGAGTTTATCACTTACTTCACTGCTCGTAATGGTCGTGGATTGGGTATTCGTGATAACGACAATCCTACTGATCCTATCTTCATATTGACTACGGACAAGAATGATGCACAAACTGGGGGGCTGAGATCAGGTTCCTTCACTCTTTACAAAGAAACATCTTGTGTCATCAATGGAGCAAATTCAGGAGACAAAAAAGCCAACCAATCAGAAGATTTTGACTATATCATCATCAGGAAGACATTAGATGTAATCACCAAGACTTCTTCCGCAAATCTTCAGGGCTACAAGACTTTCTACAATGCGGATAAGGCCTTCCAGGTAGATGACAACACGACGATTTACACTGCGGCTACTCCAAATGGAACAACTGTTACTATAACTCCTGTAACTGGGAAAATTATTCCTGCCGGTAAACCTGTTATCCTGAAAACCACAAACAGCGACGACTATAAGATCGTTCTGACAGAAACCTCTGAAAGCAGTACAGATGACTTTACAAGCAACGTGTTATTAGCAGCAACCGCCAGTGGAACTATTGCCGATGCTTATATCCTTGCATACACCACTGTTGACGGATTAGGATTCTATCCTTATTCAGCCTCTTTGGACGCTGGTGACGTTTATCTCACATATGCAGCAAATCCTGCTCATATCCGTATTGTCTTCGATGATGACACTGTGACAGGAATCTCAAACGTGAAGGATGCCGACAGTGAGAACGGTGCGATGTTCAATTTGAGCGGTCAGCGTGTAAACAATGGCTATAAGGGCATCGTTATCAAGAACGGTAAGAAGTACCTCGTTAAATAAGAAACTTATAAACTACAAAACAAAGCAGAAAAATGAAAAAGATATATAGTGCACCGTCTATAAAGACGGTAAAGATCAACACGATACAAATAGTATGTGGGTCTATCAAACAACAGACAACAACTATCGATGGTTCTGAGGCCGGATTTGAGAAGGCCACCAAAGACCGTGACAACAACTTTGAGGGCAGCATGGGCTCCCTCTGGTGATAAAGATAAAAGCTGTGTGGGAGGTCCGGGAGGACGGTTCCACACAGTTACCGCCTTTTTTCGGGCTTGACCAACGTCGAGCCTATTCATACTACATGGCGGGAATTAATAAATTTGTTTAAATTGAAGGCGGCGCATCCGTGAGGACACGCCGTTTTTGTGTCTTTTGTTTTCTAAGGACTAAGGGAGTAGGTGAGAAGATTCAATTGCGCTTATGGAGATTGTTGAAAAACTAAAATCATTCAAGTTTAGCAAGTTCTCAACTTGTTGATATTTATGGGGCGCTGCGCTTAAAATCTAACAAAATCTGATATAGAATCTTTGGCCATAAATGGCCAGAAATAAATTTTGAAGGATTTTGAAAAAGATTTTGAGAGATTTTGAGGTCGATAGACCGACCATACATAGGTCAACGCCCGTGACCATTCGTTTTTTTATCTCTTTGATCTAAGGATTAAGGGAGTCAAGGAAAAGGAAATCCTTTCAATCCTTTAATCCAGCGCGAGCGCGATGTTATTATACAACAAGGATTTAAGGATTAAAAAGATTTGGACGCGTCTTTGACGCTTGGTTTTTTTAACATCAATGACCATAAATGTCCATGAATGATCATAAATTGCAGTTTGTTGTGCCACTTATCCCTGGGTACGCTGCACAGTGTTAGCGACCCAGGGTTATTAATATGTAACCTCTCCGAGGTTATAGTACAAAGAAAGGAAAGTCTTTTTGATGGTTGCGCTTTTTGTTGAATGGAACAAAGTGAAATGTTTTTTGCTAAGAATTATGATATTCTTCACTTCTTGCTTTTAAGTTTCAACTTTATTTTGTAATTTTGCATACAAAGTTGAAAATTATGACAAGACAGATAATAATGCTGCTGATGCTGACGATGCTGTCAATACCAGCTCAAGGCACAGTAAAAGCGCGTTTCAGCCGTCCGGCGTGGATTACCCCGGCATTCGTGGCTAACCCTGACGCACATCCGGCAGAAGACAATGAGGTGGACGTTCCGTTCCTGAAAGGACCGAGAAAAGTGGGCTCGCAGGCCACTGCACCCTTAAAGGCCAAAGGCAGCCCGCTGGTGCCTGTGATACTCGTACAGTTCAGCGACCTTCATTTCACAAGCGGCTTGGGAACCGACGCCGAGGGCAAGCCTGTTCAATGCCAGTCGGAAGCCGACGAGGCTGTGGTCAACAACCTCTTCAATTTGTTTTGCAACGGAAAGGGCGACGGCAGTTACTACACCGGCACAGGCAGCAACGGATCTATAACCGAATATTTCAGGGACCAGAGCGACGGGCAGTTCACTCCCCGCTTTGTGGTGATCGGCCCTGTGACTTTGGACAGCGTCTATTCATACTACGGAAAAAACAAACCGTCCAAAGACGCCAACCTGTCCAAATTCTATGAGCAGGCCATCAAGAAGGCTCAAGCGAAGTTCTCGGAATGGAGTCAGTTCGACAACGACGGCAACGGGACGGTAGATATGGCGTTCTTCGTATATGCCGGCGAGGGTGAGAACGGCGGAGGAGGTGCTGAGACCATCTGGCCCCAGGAGCAGAGCTCCGGCGGCACTATCAACGACACGAGCTACGGCTGCTACGCTTGCTGCAACGAGACCTACAAAGGCGTGATCGACGGCATCGGCGTGTTTGTCCATGAGCTGAGCCACGCCCTCGGCCTGCCCGACCTATACGACAAAAACTACAAACTTTACGGACTGGACTACTGGGACGTGATGGACTCCGGCTGCTATTGCCATGACGGCTATTGTCCCTGCAACTACTCGGCCTACGAGCGTGAGTTCATGGGCTGGACACGGCTTGAGACCCTCGACCCCGACGAGCCCCGCGAGCTCACCCTCTACCACTCCTCATCGTTCTACACACACGACTACGAATGGAACGCATATAAGATTGTGAACCCTGCTAACGCCAACGAATACTACGTAATCGAGAACCGCCAGCCCACAGGGTGGGACCTCTATATTGGCAGGGGCAACGATGTCAACAAGATGAAAGGCATGATTATCTTCCACGTTGACTACATAGCAAACCGTTGGAGCTCCAACACCGTAAACACCCAAGCAACCCAGCTGTTGACCATACGTCCCGCCGACGGCGTGCTCCACTCATATATGGATGTTAACGACATGGACAAATACACGCAATGGATGTTCTCCACCTACGGTGACCTCTATCCCGGATATTACAAAGTAACCTCTTTCAAGGGAGAGCAGCAGGTTGTGCGTACCAAGACCGGCGAGACCCCGGGGCAGATGGGGCAGCCACTATATGACATATCGCTCTCCGACGACGGTGTGATAAGCCTGTACTACATGCAAGGCCCGAGACCGGTAGGCGACGTGAACGGCGACGGCTTGGTCAATATCACCGACGTGGTAATGGCCGTCAACATCATCGCAGCCGGAGAATATAATGACGACGCCGACCTGAACGGCGACAGATCGGTCAACATCACCGACGTGGTGTCGATAATCAACATAATAGCCGGCAACTGACACCGCATTCAGAGCAAAAGGTCACAATTACAAACAAGCAAACACATAAAACCATACACATATGACATTCACACAGTTATCAATGCCTATATTCGAACAGGCAATCATCGACTACCACAAGACAGACAACGTGGATCAACCCATTGTGAACCCCTATGCACCGGGAACCATCGAATACTACCTCTATCTGAAAAACTGGATTGACACCGTACAGTGGCATTTCGAAGACATCATAAGGGAGCCGGACATCAACCCGGAGGAGGGAATCCAGCTCAAACGCCGCATAGACAAGAGCAACCAGGACCGCACAGACCTGGTGGAGATGATAGACAGCTATTTCCTCGACAAGTACAAGGACGTGGAGGTGCTGCCCGACGCCACGATCAACACCGAGAGCCCCGCATGGGCTGTTGACCGCCTGAGCATCCTCGCCCTGAAAATCTACCACATGAAGGAGCAGACGGAGCGCACCGACGCCTCCGAGGTTCATAAGGCAAAATGCCAGCAGAAGCTCAACGTTCTGCTTGAGCAGCAGAAAGACCTCTCCACCGCCATCGACCAGCTGCTCGACGACATAGAGTCCGGCCGCAAGTACATGAAGGTATATAAACAGATGAAGATGTACAACGACCCTAACACTAACCCCGTGTTGTACGGCAAGAAATAAGAAAACCTACAATATGATCCGTAAACTGCTTATCATCCGTTTCTCAGCCATGGGCGACGTGTCTATGCTGGCGCCTGTGGTAAGCGGTTTTGCGTCTGCACATCCCGACATAGAGGTGACCGTTCTGACCCGCCGTCACTTGTCGCCTCTGTTCAGCTGGTGCCCTCCCAACGTGCGTGTGGAGGGTGTTGACCTGAACGACTACAAAGGCGTTCGGGGGCTTAACCGGCTATATGCGCGGCTGCGAGAAGGCGGCTTCGACGCAGTGGCCGACATGCACGATGTGCTTCGCACAAAACACCTGAGGTTGCGGTTCAGGCTCTCAGGCATAAAGACCGCCTTCATAGACAAAGGGCGGTCATCAAAGAAGCGGTTGATTGGCAACGGAGCGTCGTCATCACCCCTCACCCACACTACGGTGAGGTATATGCGTGTGCTCGAAGCCCTCGGCTTCCCCCCGTTCGACATCAGCAAGCCCGTTATCGATAGCAGCGGCTGCGACTACTCACAGTTGGAGGCGTTGACAGGCAAGAAAGAGGCGGGCGAACGGTGGATCGGCGTGGCGCCGTTCGCGGCACACCCCAACAAAGTCTATCCACTTGGACTTATGCATCAGGTGGTCAACGGTCTCGCCGGGAAAGGCGCCAGAATATTTTTGTTTGGAGCCGGGAAGCGTGAGAAAGAGGTGCTTGCCGAATGGGAGGACAAAGACGGCAGGATAACCAGTGTATGCGGCAAGTTGGGCGGCCTTCGCAACGAGATGCTGCTTATGTCGCGTTTAGACTTGATGCTTGCCATGGACTCCTCCAACATGCACATGGCAGCGGTCATGGGCACACCGGTAGTCTCTGTCTGGGGAGCCACCCATCCCAACGCCGGGTTCACGCCTTGGAACCAGCCTTTGGAGAATATCATTCAGGTGGATGATTTGGAGTGCCGTCCTTGCTCAATATATGGAAAGAAGCCCTGCAAGTACGGCGACCTGAGATGTATGAACCTGATTAAGCCCGAGGCGATAATCGAAAAGGTCACTGCCCCAGCACGTTCGACTGAGTCTCCTCGGCCTGAGTATCAGTAGGAGTGTCAGTAGCGGAGTTTTTCTTCACCCTCTTCTCCACCTCTTTCTTCATAGCGTCTGTGGTTTTCCCGCTAACCAGTATCTTGCCCGTCTTGTCGGCAAGAACGAAAAAAGGCAGCTGGCGCACACCAAACTTACGCGCATAGTCGGAGTTCCAGCTTTTCCCGTCGCACACGTTGTCGAGTGTAAGGCTGTCTGACCTGACAAACTCCTCCCATTTATAAATCTGGTTGTCGAGCGACACCGCCACCACCTGCATCTCGTTGCTGTAACCGGTGGCATAAGTGCGCAGAGCCGACATAAAGTCCCATGCCTCATTCACCCATGTTGACCAGAAGCCCACGAGCGTGAATGGCTTTGTGTGTTTGCCCAGGTCCACGGTCTTCCCGGTCTTGGTTGTCATCTGCACGGCCGGGATTTTATGCCCGGTCATGCCGTTCTGTATAATGCCTATGTCGGTCTCCAGGTTTATGAGGAAGATGTTGTCTTCCATGTTCTTCCTCAGCAACTTCACAAGGGTCATAAGCTCGTCGTAGTCTATATCCGTGTCTTGCACGAAATAGCGGTCGAGCATATACACCGATACCGGTGACGCGGGATGTCCCTCGATAAACGACCGTGCCGCCGCCTTGGTCTTTATGGCGGTCATCTTGGCGGTCTCTTTCCTGAACTCGTTAAGCAGGGTGTTCTCGTCGCTCCCCTTCACCTCGTAGTTCTTCATGTCGTTGGCCGACGCACTGTATTCCAGAGTCTGTCCTCCGTCGGCGAACACCACCTGCTCCAGGCCGTTCTGGAACACCAGTACATAGGGTGTGGGCTGTGTGGCGTTGCCCTCATACACGAAGCTGCCGTCCTTCACTTTGAGTGTGTCGAACCGCGCCTGGGCGTCCGACTGGTTATATATATAAATCTCTCCCGGCTGCATCCCTTTCAGCCGTCCCTCAATCCTGAAACCGTTGCCTTTCGGTCCGCACGACGTGGCCGCCAGCAGAGCTGCCAGCGCAGCCGTCACAAGAAAAGAGAATCTCCGCATCATAGTCATCACTGCTCAATTTTCTCAAACAAATCGCCGCAGCTGTCGAAATCTCCGCCCTGCTTCGCGGCCTCATATTGCCTGGGCGACATTTTTCTCAGCTGTCTCAGTGCGCTCTCAGTCATCTGGATATTGCCCGACCTGACACCAAGGAGCGCCTTGAGATAATAGGTCATGGGGTTCTTGGGCTCTTTCTTGTCGAGCAGACGTGTTGCCACAAGAAACTCCTGGTTCAGTATATGTGCCAGTATGCTGGTGTTGGTTGTCAGTCCCGACAAGACACTCGTGGCATATCCGTATTTCCCGTCAACCACGAGCAGGTTGCCCCTTGCCTCTTTGTAGTATGTGCCCCCCTCCGCTTTGGTGAGGTATGCTCTCGCCTCGTCAACTCTTCTCTGCGAGAACTCGAGCAGGCAGAGGTTGGTGGCCACCTCAGGCGACTCTCCCAGCTCGAATGCCTTGCGCAACTCTTCCCTAAGTCGGATCGTAGCCATGT
>JAZUMZ010000063.1:0-6432 GCA_045603885.1 Bacteroidaceae bacterium
CCAAGGAGTTGTAGCTAAGTGTTGTCTTCCTAAGACCGCTTGGCCTCCGACTTGGCTTCTCATCAGTAATGTTCGACGGTAGCGCCCTGCCCTATGAGGAGAACATCGCTGTGACAAAGAAGGTTGTAGAGTACGCTCACAAATACGACGTGACCGTTGAGGCAGAGCTCGGTGTTCTCGCAGGTGTTGAGGATGACGTTGTAGCAACAGAGTCTCACTACACAAAGCCTGAGGAGGTTATTGACTTCACATCTAAGAGTGGATGCGACTCTCTCGCAATCTCAATCGGCACAAGCCACGGTGCATACAAATTCACACCAGAGCAGTGCACTCGTGACCCGAAGACTGGATTGCTCGTTCCTCCGCCACTTGCATTTGACGTGCTCGCAGAAATCGAGAAAAAACTCCCTGGATTCCCTATCGTGCTCCACGGCTCAAGCTCTGTTCCTCAGGAAGAGGTTGCCACAATCAACTCTTTCGGTGGAAAACTTCCCGACGCAATCGGAATTCCGGAGGATCAGCTCCGTCAGGCTGCCAAGTCAGCTGTATGCAAGATCAACATTGACTCAGACTCACGTCTTGCCATGACTGCCGCAATCCGCAAGCATCTTGCTGAGCACCCTGACCACTTCGACCCTCGTCAGTATCTGAAACCAGCTCGCGAGAACATGAAGAAGATGTACATCCACAAGATTGTAAACGTGCTCGGTTCAGACGGCAAGCTCGCACAGTGCTAATTCTTATTTATACTAATAACGGAAAACGGACACTTTTAAAAAGTGTCCGTTTTCCGTTATTAGTATCGATGAATTCTATTAATCGTTCTCTGGACGCAGTTTACGTACGGTCTCACCTGTACGCCACATCTCGCTCTCACGAAGTGCAGCCAACTCCTTCTCAAGACCTACACGATAGTCAGGCTTAGAGTTTGCGTCAATCGAGATCTGTGCCTCGTTACCAGTCTTTACGCTGTTGTAAAGTTTCTCAACCACCGGCTTGATAGCATCGTGGAACGGTCCCATCCAGTCGAGTGCTCCTCTTTGAGCTGTTGTAGAGCAGTTTGCATACATCCAGTCCATTCCGTTCTTTGCAAAGAGAGGCATGAGAGACTGAGTAAGTTCCTCAACTGTCTCGTTGAAAGCCTCAGAAGGTGTATGACCATTCTCACGCAACACCTCATACTGAGCGAGCAGCAATCCCTGGATAGCTCCCATAAGAGAACCACGCTCACCAGTAAGGTCAGAAGTAGCCTCACGCTGGAATGTAGTCTCGAACAGATAACCAGAACCGATACCGATACCGAAAGCCAGCACCTTCTCTAATGCTTTTCCGCTGGCATCCTGATAAACAGCGTAAGAAGAGTTCAGTCCTCTTCCTTCGAGGAACATAGTACGAAGTGATGTACCAGATCCCTTAGGCGCCACCATAATCACGTCGATATCCTTTGGAGGCACAACTCCCGTACGGTCGTTCCATGTAATTGCGAATCCGTGAGAGAAATAGAGAGTTTTACCAGCAGTGAGATAAGGCTTGATTGTTGGCCACAATTGCATCTGAGCCGCATCAGACAGCAGCAAGCAAATGATTGTACCCTTCTGTGCAGCCTCCTCGAGTGAGAAGAGAGTCTCTCCCGGCACCCATCCGTCAGCCACAGCTTTCTCAAAAGTTTTTCCCTGACGCTGTCCTACAATCACATTGAAGCCATTGTCGCGCAAGTTGCAAGCCTGTCCAGGTCCCTGAACTCCATAGCCTAAAACTGCGATGGTCTCGTTTTTCAGGACCTCGCGTGCTTTCTCCAATGGGAATTCCTCACGTGTCATTACCTCTTCGATAACTCCACCAAAATTCATTTTTGCCATTTTCTTAGAATTTAAAAGTTATATAAAAAATAATTACTTGTTTGCCATTCGTTCGTTTTCTCTGTTAGCGAGATATGAGTCAAGTTTCTCCACCCTGCTTTTGGTAATACTGATACGTCCGGAGCGTACAAACTGCAACACAGCTCCAAGCTCGTTAAGGCTCTCGTAGAGAGAGAGAATGTCGTCTGTCACTCCCGTTTTCTCAATAGTGGAGTAAGTTGGGTTCACCTCCACGATTTTTGCCCCGTGCAGTCTCACGACCCTGCTCACTTCCTTATTGTCGAGCAGTACCGGTGTTGATATTTTTATAAGCGATGTCTCAAGAATAAAAATCTCGTCATCTGTATAATAATTAGCCTGCAATACCTCAATACGCTTTTCCATTTGCTTTGTCAGCATCTTTGCCATTTCTTTTGAGCAATAGCATGTGATGTTGAATTTATGCACTCCTGGTGTTGATGACGCGCAAACGTTCAAGCTCTCAATGTTAACCTGTCTTCGTGTGAAGACAGCCGTAATTTGGCTAAGCAAACCAGGCGTATTCTCCGAATATATAAGGAAGGTGTATAATGTCTCGTTACCTGTCCCGTCGGTCTTCGACCTGCATTTTCCGCAGGTATTGCAGTCGTTATGCTGTTCTGACATGAGAGAGTGTTTAATGATTAGTTTTTGTGTTTAGTTGTTTTGATTGTGCCGTTCACATCAATTGTTCAGATCTCGAGGAGCATCTCGTCCACGTTAGCTCCCGGCGGTGTCATCGGCAACACATTATCCTCTTCGAGGACTGCACACTGTAAAAGGTATGGTCCGTCGGTAGCAAGCATCTCATGTATTGCCTCATCCAAGTCTTTTCTTTCAATGACGAGCTTAGCAGGAATTCCGTATGCCTCTACGATTTTGACAAAGTCGGGATTCACCATCGGTGTGAAAGAATACCTGTGGTCAAAGAACATCGCCTGCCATTGTCTTACGTTTCCAAGGAATTTGTTGTCGAGCAATATTATTTTAACAGGTGCCTTCTGTTCCATGATGGTTCCAAGTTCCTGAATAGTCATTTGCAAACCTCCATCACCACAAAACATACAAATAGTACGTTCCGGCGCACCGAATGTAGCACCGATAGCAGCAGGCAGGCCAAACCCCATTGTTCCGCATCCACCTGATGTAACAACACTTCTTGGTTTGGTGTATTTAAAGTATTTGCATCCAAACATCTGATTCTGTCCTACGTCAGTGACCAGCACAGCCTCATTGTTGCTTGCCTCGCTCACACGTCTCACGACTTCCGCCATAAGCAACGGTCCTTCTTTAGGATTCACCGCCTTGTCAATCACTTTATTGTACTCTTTCTCGGCATATGGTTTAAATCCGTCAAGCCAACTTTGATGTGTTGTCTTCTCCAATCTTTCTGTCACGGCAGCGAGTGTCTGCTTGCAATCTCCGAGCACAGCGAGGTTCACCTTGACATTTTTGTCGATTTCAGACGGGTCAATGTCGAAATGAATGATTTTAGCCTGTTTTGCGTATGTCTTCAAATTGCCGGTGACCCGGTCGTCAAATCTCATACCCACAGCAATTAGCAGGTCGCATTGGTTTGTCATGACATTTGGTCCGAGATTTCCGTGCATGCCAAGCATTCCCACATTGAGAGGATGGTCAGACGGAAGAGCTGAAAGTCCGAGAAGTGTGCACCCGGTAGGAATCTGCGCTTTCTCCACAAATTTCCTCAATTCCTCTTGTGCATTTCCGAGTTCCACGCCCTGTCCAGCTAGCACCAAAGGTTTCACTGATTTATTAATCATATCCGCCGCACGGTTCACCGCATTCTCATCCATCTTCGGCCTTGGCTGATATGAACGTATGAAGTCAACCTTAACCGGACAATACTCTGTCAGTTCTGTCTGGGCGTTTTTAGCAAAATCGAGCACCACAGGTCCCGGTCGTCCGCTCCCTGCAATAAAGAAAGCCCGGGAGACAGCCCACGCCACGTCTTCGGCGCGTCTGATCTGATAACTCCATTTTGAGATTGGAGATGTCACACCAACAACATCCACCTCCTGGAATGCATCTGTTCCGAGCAATGCAGTGCCGACCTGTCCACAAATGACGACAACCGGTGTTGAGTCAATCATTGCATCGGCAATACCAGTGACGGTATTAGTCGCACCCGGACCGCTTGTGACTATGGCACATCCCACCTTTCCACTCACACGCGCAAACCCTTGTGCCGCATGCACCGCTCCTTGCTCGTGCCTTACGAGAATATGGTTTAGTGTCTCTTTGTGGTCATACAGTGCATCATATACAGGCATAATGGCACCTCCCGGATATCCGAAGAGAGTCTCAACTCCCTCATCCTCGAGAGCTCGCATCAAAGCCTCTGCTCCAGTGATTTTTGTTGTTTCCATCAAGATTTATACTATTATAATTTTTACGTCTAAATATCAATAAGACGAGATATTTGAAAATCGAAATATAAATAATTCAGGATTTCAGTTAATCAATAATCCTTACGCCACCTTTATCTGCAGAGCTTACACTCTGCGCATAGGCTTTAAGCGCCTTGCTGACGATGCGGTTGCGTCTGAGTGGCTGCTGTGGTCTGGCATTGAGCTCTTCATCAGACAGACGTACATTAATACTTCTGCTTGGAATGTCAATCTCAATTATATCGCCATCGATGATTTTTCCCACATTACCTCCTGCGGCAGCCTCAGGAGATATGTGTCCGATAGACAGTCCCGATGTGCCTCCAGAGAATCTGCCGTCTGTAATCAACGCACATTCTTTACCCATGTGCATGGACTTGATATATGAAGTGGGATAAAGCATTTCCTGCATGCCTGGTCCACCTTTAGGTCCCTCATGGGTAATAACCACGACATCTCCCTTCTGTACCTTGCCTCCGAGAATACCCTCACAGGCATCCTCCTGAGAATCGAACACCTTTGCTGGACCCTCAAAATGCCAGATGCTCTCATCCACTCCGGCAGTCTTAACCACACATCCGTCTTGTGCTATATTACCGAAAAGAACAGCCAGTCCTCCGTCTTTGGTGTATGCGTGCTCTATATCTCTGATACATCCATTTGCCCGGTCGGTGTCAAGTGATTCCCAAACGGTATTTTGCACACCAAGTTGATTGCAGAACTTGTTGGCCGGTGCAGACCCGTATATTCTCTTTGCTTCAGCGTCGATATTCTCCTTAAGTATGGAATATTTTTCCAGATCTTCTGCGAGCGTAGCCCCATCGACTCTTTTCACATCTGTGTTGAGCATTCCGCCCTTAGCCAGCTCTCCAAGAATACCAAGGATGCCGCCAGCCCTTCCACACTCCTGCACACTGTATTTCTGTGTGTTTGGTGCCAATTTGCAAAGGCACGGCACCTTGCGGCTCAATTTGTCGATGTCAGCCATTGTAAAATCAGCTCCCGCCTCTTGAGCCACTGCGAGCAAATGCAATATCGTGTTAGTTGAGCCCCCCATTGCAATGTCGAGTGACATAGCATTCAGGAAGGCATCTCTTGTTGCGATGTTTCTTGGCAGGACAGACTCGTCGCCGTCCTGATAATATGCGAATGCGTTTTTAACGATTTGTCTTGCAGCCTGTTTCATCAGCTCCACCCTGTTAACATGCGTGGCAAGTATTGTTCCGTTTCCAGGTAAAGAAAGACCGATAGCCTCAGTGAGTGAGTTCATGGAATTAGCGGTAAACATTCCTGAGCAACAACCGCAACCGGGACATGCCCTGTTCTCCACCTCAGCCAGCTCATCGTCAGAGACAGAGGGATCAGCTCCTTTGACCATTGCTGCTATAAGGTCGAGATTTTCTCCCTTCCACTTTCCTGCCTCCATAGGTCCTCCCGATACAAATACAGCGGGGATATTAAGCCTCATGGCCGCCATGAGCATTCCCGGCGTGATCTTGTCGCAATTGGAGATACAAATCATGGCATCCGCTTTATGTGCGTTGCACATATATTCCACCGAGTCGGCAATAATGTCGCGGCTGGGCAATGAATAGAGCATACCATCGTGTCCCATTGCGATACCATCATCAATCGCAATTGTATTGAACTCAGCCGCATAGCATCCCATCTTTTCAATTTCCGCCTTGACAATTTGTCCAGCCTCATGCAGATGAGTATGTCCCGGCACAAACTGTGTGAAAGAGTTAACAATTGCTATAATAGGCTTTCCGAACTGCTCACGCTTCATTCCGTTAGCCACCCACAAAGCTCTTGCTCCTGCCATTCGGCGGCCTTCTGTGCAAACTGCGCTTCTCAACTGGTGTTTCATATTCCGTATAAAAAGTAAACAAAAGCCTCTCTTACTCTTCGTAAGAAAGGCTTTTTGATTCTACATATTTTAAATCACATGCTTCCACAGTCATTCTTACGACAAATTTTGTTTTTGACGCCCACTCGTCCTGCGACGACAGATATAATGACCGTTGAATATAGCATAATATCTCTCCGTTTTCTTAAAAACAATGCAAAGTTAACAATTTTAGTCGAAACTACAAACAAAATCACTTTCTTTTTCATATATGGATTTTATTTTCTCAATTTTT
>JAZUMZ010000064.1:0-4124 GCA_045603885.1 Bacteroidaceae bacterium
GCTTCGGAGGTCTTGGAGGCGGCTCGTTCGGAGGCGGCGGAGCCGGTGGAAGATTCTGAGGATTCACACATTGCTAACAAAGAGTTTAACAATTAAATACAGATAATAAAATGAAGAAATCATCAATTATTCTTGTTGCCGTATTAGGAATATTGGCAATATGGGGCGTTTCTGGCTACAACGGCATGGTAAGCACAGACGAAGACGCCAACAAATCATGGGGAAACGTTCAGTCGGCCTATCAGCGCCGCGCTGACCTGATTCCCAGCTTGGTAGAGACAGTAAAAGGTTATGCCAAACATGAGGAAGAGACTTTTAAAGGCGTGATTGAGGCCAGGAGCAAGGCAACTCAGGTAACCCAGAACATCACTGAGCCTACAGAAGAGAACATGAAGCAGCTTCAAGCAGCTCAGGGTGACCTCAGCAATGCACTCAGCCGTCTGATGGTTGTAGTAGAAGCATATCCCGAATTGAAAGCCAACGAAAACTTCATGGACCTTCAGTCACAGCTTGAGGGAACAGAGAACCGCATTAACGAGGCCCGTCGTGACTACAACGAGAAGGTTCAGACCTACAACGTTAAGGTGCGCAAGTTCCCTAACAACATCCTTGCCGGCATATTCGGTTTTTCAACCAAAGCAATGTTCGCAGCCGACGAGGGAGCGCAAAAAGCACCGGAGGTTAAATTCTAAATCAACCGGCTAACCGAATAAAAAAGAGGGCGCATATGCCCTCTTTTTTATTGCATATTGCCGACATGACTATTCCCCGTGCAGTCTGAGGAACGCCTTTGGAATGGCGTTGACAATATCCGACGCAATCATGGCTTCCTCGCTGAACGACTCCGCTGCGATGTCGCCTGCCAGCCCGTGTATATATACTCCGAGTTTAGCGGCGTCAAGTGGCGCATATCCCTGTGTCATCAGTCCGAGTATAATGCCAGTGAGCACGTCTCCACTGCCAGCAGTCGCCATTCCGGGATTACCTGTTGTGTTTACATGGACTCCGCCGCCGGGCGCAACGACTTTAGTCGGCGCTCCCTTCATAACGACAACCACCCCATTCTCTTTAGCAAATCTGATTGTCTTTGCCAACTCCTCATCATCTGAGACTGATGGTCCTACAAGCCGTCGCAATTCCAGCTTGTGTGGTGTTAAAATAGAACATGGAGGAATATCAGCAACCAAGTCCCGGTTTTCTGAAATCACGTTGATAGCATCCGCGTCAAAAACTATCGGCTTCCTGTATTTTCTCATGAGGTGTTTAAGAATTCCAAAAGTCGTTATGCCACACCCCATACCCGGTCCTACAGCTACTGCCTGATAAATGCCCAAATTGTCACTAAAACAATTGCAACTGTCACCCTGAATGTCGAGTATAGCCTCTGGTATGCCCAATTGTAATATAATGCGATTGGACTCCTGGGTTCTGACAGTAAGTTTCCCTACTCCGCTTCTCATACATGCTCTTGACGCCAGAAGCGCAGCTCCGGCCATGCCCACTTTGCCGGCTATCAGGAAAGCATGGCCTTCAGTACCTTTATGGGCATTTCGTTGACGTATTCTTAGAGAGAGTGTTTCCATAGTCATGTTTATTACTGCAAAATTAGCAAAAAAAATATAATTAATTTTGAAATACGGCTATAAATTGTTAATTTTGAGGAAAAATTTAAAAAAGTTTAATTATATGAGAATTATAAGACTTATATTGACGGTTGCCGCTATAGTAGCAGCAAGCGCTGTTTCCGCCCAGCGCACAGAAGAGTTATTGAACTTCGGTTGGAAATTCCATGCCGGTGACTTGTCCGACGGAGCGTCGGTGTCCTTAGATGACAGCAGCTGGCGCACAGTTGATGTCCCCCACGACTTTCAGATAGAGCAACCCTGGGTGGCACCAGCCTCCGACGAGAAAGCCAGCACCGCTGACGAGGCGGCCAACGTAAAGAGCCGTCTGAGCAGCCGCGGTTTCAAGGAGATGGGAATCGGCTGGTATCGCCTTCATCTCACACCTTCCGAGTCATGGAAAGGTCTTCGTGTGGTTCTTGATTTTGAGGGGATTCTTTATGTCGGCGATGTATATCTTAACGGAAAACGTATAGGCGGTACAGATTACGGTTATCTGGGTTTTGACATAGACATCAGCCATGACCTGAAATATGGAGAGGAAAACATAATAGCCGTGAAGGCCGACACTCGCGGTCCTTCCAACAGCCGCTGGTACACAGGAGCCGGAATCGTGCGCAACGTACATTTAATCACCACCAATGCACGTATGCACTTCACCCGTCACCCCTTACAAATAATAAGCAACGTGAAATCCATACGTGGTGACAGAGGCGACGCAGAGGTGATTCTTCGCGGTGAGACATCCACTCAGCTTGACTCCAAGACAAAGAGCCTGCATTTCAGCTATGTGGTGAAGGACGGTTCTGGCAATGTAGTCGCAGAGAAAGACGTGAACCGTCGTTATTATGCGAAGCAGAAGACCAACGAATATGCCATAGACACGATAAAACTATCTGACGCGTCGCTCTGGAGTTGTGAGAATCCAAACCTCTACAGCGTTGAAGTATGCCTACATGACAATAGCGGCAAGGTAGTAGATAAAGTCAGCGAGACTTTCGGAGTCCGGCAGATAGAGATATCCCCCTCATTCGGATTTAAGCTAAATGGAAAGAAGGTGCTGCTCAAGGGTGTTGCCAACCACCACACTCTCGGTGCCCTTGGAGCTGCGGCATATCCAAGAGGAGAAGAAAAATACATAGAGACATTCAAGAGTTTTGGTTTCAATCATATCCGCACTTCCCATAACCCATACAGCGAAAGTCTGCTCCGCTTGTGTGACAAACATGGAATCCTTGTCGTAGATGAGCTTTATGACAAATGGCTTACCCAATACTGCGGCGGGCGAAAGCCTTGGACGGAACTATGGCAACATGACGTACCAGAATTCATCAAGCGCGACCGCAATCACCCATGCGTGGTGGTATGGAGTCTTGGCAACGAGCTTCAGACCTACTGGGACTTGCCCTACTCTGACTGGGGAGTAACCCCCTACAGGATGCAGAAACAACTTCTCCGCCGCTACGACCAGGAGCGTCCTATAACCGTAGCAATGCACCCACGCGGGCGTGACATCAATACAGACTCTCTTCCCGCCCCGTTGGTTCACGAGACCGACATCGCCGCCTACAACTACAGATACATGTATTTCCCCGGCGACGGGCGCAAGTTTCCCAACATGGTATTCTATCAGAGCGAGGCAAGCACAGCCGCTATGGGTCCCAACTTTTTCGAGATGGATTTAAACAAAGTAATCGGCCTGGCCTATTGGGGAGGTATCGACTATCTCGGCGAGAGCAACGGATGGCCGGAAAAAGGCTGGAGCCAAGGTGTCTTCGACATTTCCGTCGAGCCCAAGACCACGGCATATTTCGTAAAAAGTTTCTTCAGCGATGAGCCTTTGGTCCATATCGGTGTCCTGCTCGACTCCAAGACCTTTAACTGGAACGGTGTACGCGTAGGTGGTAACAAAATGACAGAAAACTGGAATTTAGGAAAGGACAAGAACGACAAGCCAAAAGTAACAATCGTAACCTACACCAACGCAGACGAAGTTGAGCTGTTGCTAAACGGTAAGTCAATAGGCCGTCAGCCGAACGACACCGACAACCCAAAAGTCAGGAACAAGATTACGTGGAAAGACGTTGAGTGGCAAAAGGGCACATTAGAGGCCGTGGGTTACACAAACGGTGTAGAGGTAGCCCGCCACAAGATAGAGTCCACTGGCGACGCAGTGGGTTTGGATTGTGCTCCAGACAATAGTTCATGGAAGGCAGACGGCCTTGATCTTCAGCACATACGTATCCATGCTGTTGACAAGAAAGGCCGTCGCGTTTATGGCACCTCGGGAAAGCTGAAGTTTGAGGTTGTTGAAGGTGATGCCCGCATCGTTGCTGTGAGCAACGGAGACATAAGATCCGACGAGCTCAACGTGACCGACGAGCGCAGCCTTTACGACGGCAGCGCACAGGTGATTCTCCGCTCTGGCCGAGCGCCAGGCAAGGTTGTGTTGAAAGTCACGTCAGACGAATTTAAGGATGTGTTGGTTGAGATGTCAACTAA
>JAZUMZ010000065.1:0-2426 GCA_045603885.1 Bacteroidaceae bacterium
GGTCGAAGCCGTTCTCCGTGAAGTAGTTGACGATGTGCTCCACGGGCAGGGCGTAGAGGTAGCGCAGCTGGGCGATGCCGGCGATGAACGAACCGTCATAGTTGGAGCCCAGCAAAGGTGCGTCGGGGGCTTTGCCCTCCATGACGGTGCCGTCCTGCACGTACTTGTGCACATGGTAGATATGCTTGATGAAACGCATGGGGATGAGAGTGTAGCGTACCACATCACGGGTACCCACCAGACGGGCCTTCAGCTTGTCGAACCGGGGATCGTCCGGATAGACGTCCTCCTGCTCGGCCTCCAGTTCATAGTGTTCCTTGCGCCTGGCACCATAGTTGGTCTTCTGCCTGGGCTTCGGCTCTTCCGGCTTCTGCTCCTCCTTGTCGGCAGATGCTGCGGGAGCCTGCTTCTCGGATCTGTTCTGCTGTATCTTCGTCAGACCCTTGACGATGTTCCTCTGCTTCTGCTCCTCGGCATTTTTCCGGACGAGCAGCTCCTTCAGCTCATCCACCTCCAGCAACAGGACATCTACCTTGCGGTTGGACTCTTCGAGCTGTTGCAGGAGATATGCGTTCTGCTGCTGGAGCATACGAATAATCTCGTCCTTCTTCATACTGCAAAGGTACTGAAAAAGGACGAGACTACCAAGAAAAAAGACAACTATTTTGATTTATTTTATTGATAATCAGGCGGTTGTAAAATTCTGGAATTGCCAATTCTTAGCCTGCTGCGATATCTCACGCTTCGGAGGCTCACACCCCGCATAATGGCAGAAAGCGTCCTGTATGACATCTCTACGGACTTCTGTCCCGACTTGAAAAGGGGTAACTCAAACGTACCACGCTCAAGACGCTTCTGATAGAGCAGGAACCCATCGCCGTCCCAGCAGAGAAGCTTCACCATCTGACGGCCCTTACCGAAGAAGATAAAAACGTCGCCACCGAATAACGGTTGGCTGAACTCATTCATCACCATCCGGGACAGTCCGTTGATGCCTAGATTCATGCGCACGTATTGCTGGCACACATAGTACCGGCGACTGTCCTCTAGTCCAAACATGGCATCTCCTCCTTCGTGTAAAGCTTGAGAAAAGCAACAACCGCAGACGCACTGCCGCGTCGGATCGAAATCACTGTTCCGTCAGGAAGTGTCAGGCTGATACCGGACAGAAAGTCATCAGCAGGACAGACGGATGGCGCACCAACGGAAACTGGAAGAAACGAGGGACTATCCGCTTCTGACGGAAACTGCACACCCTTACGTAACTGAAGAACGCGCTCCTTGGCTTCACCGACACTATAGCCATGTTTGTACATCCATTTCTCAAAACCACGATGGTAAACATGTAAAGAACGAAGAAAAGGGGCAAGACGCAGGCACGGCTGCTGCTCCAATGCAGAAAGAAATCGATGCCAAGCATTTTCATAACGGGCATCTGCTGTCATTATTTCCATATTTGTACTATTGTTTAGAATGAATGCGCAAAGATAATCCATTCTATAGTTGAGTACAAGATGTAATAGCGGATACGCTTACTCTCAGTGAGGGTCAGGTGAGGGTTGCAGTGAGGGTTGCAGTGAGGGATAAGTCGCTGATAATCAGGCGTGGTGAGGGAAGTGAGGGTTGTTTTGGCATTATGTAGGGTGAAAACATCGTGAATGCCTTGTCTGTTTCGTAAAAAGTGTGTACCTTCGCAGCACAAACTAATATTCTTTATGAAACTAAAAACATTGAAATGGGAAAGATGAATATAGATGAGAACTCTGAACTGGTCGCAAATTGCGACCACCTCCGGTGGAAGTGAAGCAGATGAACCGTCAAGTGAAGCGTAATATCGAACGATTCCCAGATGACTTCATGTTTCAACTCACAAAAGAGGAATATGACAGTTTGAAGTGCCAAATTGGCACTTCAAACACAAGAGGTGGCGACCGCCGGGCACAGCCTCATGCTTTTACGGAACAAGGGGTTGCCATGCTGAGTGGTATTCTCAGAAGTGAGGATGCTGTGAAAGCGAATATTTTGATAATGAGAGCGTTTGTTGCAATGAGGCAGTATTTATCAACGCATGTCCGTTTTATCCATCGTCTTGACCGGCTGGAACTGACGCAATTGCAGACCAGAAAATGGATGGAGGAAACCGATGAGAAGATTGACCTCATCCTCGACAAGATGGAAGAGCGTTCGCCCAAACTCCTTCCCGAGCAGATATTCCGGACGGGATGTGTGGAAAAGAACCACGACCGTTTCCTCATCATTGACGACAAGGTCTATCTGATGGGAGCCAGCCTTAAGGATATGGGCGCGGGTCTGTGCCGTCGCAGTCTGGGAGGATAGCGAGGCGCTTTTTATCGAGATATCAGCATCTGTTATCTGAATAAATCTTCCATTGTGACCACCTTTTGAAACTTGCCGGAATATTCGTT
>JAZUMZ010000066.1:0-9246 GCA_045603885.1 Bacteroidaceae bacterium
ACACCAAAGGCGTGATACAGATAGCTGGGATTCATATTACTATGCTTTAGTTAGGGGTAACCAAAGGTAGTGATTTTATCTTAGCTATCTTTCTTATTATTCATTTATTTGTTGATTAACTATGCATTTGTCGGATGAACCTGATTAGTTTTCGCTATTCATGGTAGTTTAGAGGTCTCTAAATACAAAAAGAGAGGGCATTGCATTGTACGACTGACTACGAGGAGGGCATTGAACTACAAAACATACAAGAAGATGGGACATCGTGATGCACACAAGATTGAAAGATGGAGAAAAGTGGAAATTCGACAAAAGCAATTAAAAAAGCAAGTTTTTTTCTTGCTTTTGTGCTCGCTTAATAGTAATTTTGCAAAAAGTATATGACTATGGACAAAATTGCATTGATAACAGGAGTGACAGGTCAGGACGGATCTTACCTGTCAGAGTTTCTTTTAGGCAAAGGCTATGAGGTTCACGGAATCATAAGGCGCTCGTCAGTTGACTTTCGTGAGCGTATAGCACATCTGGAGGGGCATCCGCATTTTCACCTTCACTATGGCGACCTGTGCGACTCTATGTCTATCATGCAGGTGGTTAGTAAAGTAAGACCGACGGAGATTTACAATCTGGCGGCCCAAAGCCATGTCCAAGTGAGTTTCGACTCTCCAGAATATACAGCAAATATCGATGCCACCGGAGTGTTAAGGATATTGGAGGCTGTGAGGTTGTGTGGGTTGACCGACACATGTCGTATCTACCAGGCAAGCACATCTGAGCTTTATGGAAAAGTGGAGGAGGTGCCACAAAACGAGAATACCCCGTTCCATCCCTATTCACCCTATGCTGTCGCTAAACTCTACGGTTTTTGGATTGTGAGAGAATACCGCGAGGCATACAACATGTTCTGTTGCTCTGGCATCCTGTTCAACCACGAGAGCGAGCGTCGAGGTGAGACTTTCGTGACAAGGAAAATCACACTCGCCGCAGCACGTATTGCCCAAGGAAAGCAGGACAAGCTTTACCTCGGAAATCTGTCGAGCCTACGGGACTGGGGATATGCAAAAGACTACGTGGAGTGCATGTGGCTGATTTTGCAGAACGAGAGACCTGACGATTTTGTCATTGCCACCGGCGTGCAACACTCAGTAAGGGAATTCTGCTCTCTGGCATTCAAACATGTGGGAATAGATTTGGAATTCCAGGGCGAGGGCTTGGATGAGAAAGGAATAGACAAAGCGACTGGCCGTGTGTTGGTTGAGGTAAGCCCCGACTTCTATCGTCCCACCGATGTGGTTAACCTGTGGGGTGACCCGACCAAAGCCAAGCGTGAGCTGGGATGGAATCCTGAAAAGACCACCTTTGAGCAGCTCGTGAAGCTCATGGTTGAGCATGACATGGAGAAAGTTGCTGTAGAGCGTGCGTCGGAGCATATAAAGACAAACCTCGCTGAGTATCTTGAGAAAGGAATTGTGAAATAAATAATACTGAATGGACAGCGAACACCCAACATACTCTCAAGAGTTTTCGCCATGGCTGAGACTCTATTTATGTCTGATGATTTTTTGCTCCTCAGTCATAATTATATATAACGTGTTCGTGGGAGCCCGTCACACCGATTTCGGTATCGTTCTTCTGTGTGTGGCGCTTCGCATCATTATCAACGTCACCGACATCTTAGCGCTGTCTATGTTATTAAGACGGAAAAGCATCGGTTTGTGGATATGTGTGTCCACTGCCTTTTTCTCTGTTCTACTGAGCATCGTTCTCCCAGATTATATGTCTCCGTTCGTCAGGTTTCTGAACGTGACAGTCATATTGGGATTGCTTGCACTGCTTTTTGTCTCACATAACGGTGTCAACGGATACCAGATTCTGGGTATAGCCCGGATTAATGGAAGGTATATCGACGAATGGGTCACAGGCAAAAAGCGATATATGTGACAACATATAAAACATGGGTACACACCGGGGGGTCGGGTTAGCTAATCCGAGCCCCCCGTGTGTATCCCCTAATCCATCAGAATGACTGATGTTCGGTGCGGTTTATAATCTCATTTTGAAGATCCTCGCCAAGGTCATTGAAGTAGTCACTGTACCCCGCCACACGCACGATTAAGTCACGGTAATTCTCAGGATGTTTCTGTGCGTCACGGAGAGTGTCGGCATCTACCACGTTAAACTGGATATGGTGCCCGTCCATACGGAAATAAGAGCGTATCAAGTGTACCACGTTCATACACCCCTCCTCCGTCTTGAGAAGAGATGGAGTGAACTTTTGATTGAGCAGTGTGCCTCCTGTCTTTATATGGTCAATCTTTGCTGCAGAACGGATTACCGCTGTCGGTCCGTTGGTGTCTGCTCCCTGCACAGGTGATATTCCCTCTGACAGCACTTTCCATGCGTTGCGCCCGTCGGGTGTGGCAGCAGTCACACTTCCAAAATACACATGACATGTGGTTGGCAACATATTAACACGATAGTCAGCTCCGCGAGGCGACTTATGACCGTTTATGGAATCATAGTACATGTCAAACACCTGCACTTCCTGAGCGTCGGCATAGTCGTCATCGTTACCATATTTCGGAGTATTGTAAACAAGGTTGTATTGAAGTTTCTCATATCCCTTAAAGTCAGCGGCAAGAGCGTCGAGGAGTGTCTGCATATCCACCTGCTTGGTGTCATAAACCTGATATTTCACGGCGGTCAACATGTCAGTAATACTACCGAGTCCCACTCCTTGAATATAGGTGCTGTTATACCTTGCACCTCCGCACATATAGTCTTTCCCTCGTGCAATACAGTCGTCAATGAGAATTGAGAGGAACGGCACAGGCATGTTCTTCATAAACACGCGCTCGATGATGTTGTTGCCGGCGAGCTTGATGTCCATGAAATGTCTCACCTGAGTTCGGAAAGCGTCGAAAAACTCGTCGTAGGTCTTAAAACCGGCAGGATTTCCAGTCTTGGGCCCCAGTTGCTTGTCTGTGCGGTTGTCATAGCCGTTGTTGAGTGTGAGCTCCAGAATTTTGGGAAGATTGAAATATCCAGTAAGGATATATGCCTCTGTCCCGAATGCTCCGGTCTCTACGCAGCCTGAACAGCCACCGTTACGAGCGTCGCGTACGTCTTTTCCCGCACGCAGCATCTCCTGAACGAGCGCATCGGTGTTGAACACCGACGGTTGTCCGAATCCGGTCTTTATGATATCTACAGCCTTGCGCACGAACTTGTCGGGGTTCTTCTTGCTCACCTGAATCATGGAGCTGGGCTGCAAGAGGCGCATCTCGCGAATCACGTCGAGCAAGATGTAGGACATCTCGTTGACTCCATCGCTGCCGTCTTCTTTTACTCCGCCAACGTTTATCAGACAGAAGTCAGTGTATGTGTTGCTCTCCTCAGCTGTAACACCCACTTTTGGAGGTGACGGGTGGTTGTTGAACTTCACCCAGAAAGACTCCAGCACCTCGTACACCTGTTCCTTCGTGGTTGTGCCCTCATCCATTTGCTTCTTATATATTGGATAAAGCGCCTGGTCGAGACGTCCCGGGTTGAAAGAGTCCCAAGGATTAAGCTCCGTAACCACACCGAGATGTATGAACCAATAATGCTGTAGAGCCTCATGGACAGTCTCTGGTGCATGGGCCGGCACCTTGCGGCATATACGCGCCATTTCTGACAGCTCAGCCTTGCGTGCGGGGTCGCTCTCCAGTGAAGCCAACTTGTCAAGTTTCTCAGCATGACGTTCGGCATACCGTATTATAGCGTCGCACACGATATCCATTGCACGCAGCTCGTCACGCTTATCCACTGCGTCGGGGTCGGCAGCAAGGTCGAGCTTTGCCATGCTTTCAGCTATACGCTTCTTCAAGTCGAGCATACCCGTATGGAACATCTTGATTCCCAATGCGGTATGACCCGGAGCACGCTGCTCTTGAAACTCAGTGAATATACCTGCGGCATAGGCATCCTTCCACTCATCGGGAAGAGACGCAAAAATACGGTCACGATTGCTTCGTCCTTTCCAGAATGGTATAATTATATCGCGGTAGGCGGCGCGTGTCTCTTCATCTGACTTAAACGACACCTTCTTGCGGTCGTTAAGTATCTGAAGGTCTTGAGGCGTGTGAATGCATATCTCAGGATATGTGGGTGTAGCTTTGGGTGCTGGACCGCGCTCGCCCACAATCAGCTCACCGTCGTTTATGCATATATACTTGTTTTCCAATATATATTTAAAAGACATGGCTCTCTGCACAGGCACCGGCTCTGCCGCAGCCACACCAGACTTATAGAACTCTGTCACGAGCAAGGCGCGCTCTGCAGAAATTCGGTTTACTGCGTTGAGGCTCTGCTCACGCAATTTTTTTATTCTGTCGCTCAGGATCATATATATATTTGTTTTAGTTAATACCCTTATGTGATGAAAATATTTCAGGTTTATCTGAATTACATGTGTATTATTTATGTACTGAAGATTTTAAAACCCTCTTTCTCAAATAGTTGCTCTATAGGAGCCAACTTTTCTGGAGACAGGCTTTTGATATCTCCCATAAGCCATTTGCGTCCTAAACGTCTGTATTTGTCGTTACCTATACGATGGAAAGGAAGAAGTGACACCTCTGTGATTTTTGGATATTTTCTCAAAAGAGCTATTATGTCTTTGACGCTCTGTTCGTCATCGTTGAAACTCGGAATGACAGGAATGCGTATGATTACCCGCCTGGCACGCTCTGTGATAAGTTTAAGATTTTCCAAGAACACATCAAAGCCATGTCCCACATATTCCGAGAACTTCGCCTTGTCGGCAGTCTTCACGTCGAGCAGGAAAATATCGGTAAGACGTATTATCTCATCCATCAAAGGGGTTCTCACTGCGGCGGCAGTGTCCACGCATGTCTGGATGGAGCGGGCTACACATTTTCCGAGACAATCGACAAGAAATTCTGCCTGCAATAAAGGTTCGCCGCCAGAGAAGGTCACTCCCCCGCCCGACTCATCAAAAAAGATAAAGTCGCGGGCAAGCCGCTCCACAAGCTCATCGCTATCTATCTCATAGCCCACAGTCTGGACATCGTCAAACACCTGATCGCCAAGTTTACGCTTTATAGGCATTGTCTCAGGCTTGGCATTCTGGCTCTCTGGATTGTGACACCACCGGCATCTTAACGGGCATCCCTTCAGGAAAGCCGTCGTTCGTATGCCAGGACCGTCGTTCACTGCATAACGTTTTATGTCGAAAAGAAGACCTTTCATCAGGCAATTATTGTATGTTCAAAGAAATGTCGCACCGGTTGAACTTTGGGTAAGTGATTTATCTCTCCTAAACTGAAAAGCAGGACTGAGAATGTCAGTCCTGCCTGTTGGAGAGTGGGGACGAACAGGCTCGAACTGTTGACCTCTGCAATGTGACTGCAGCGCTCTGAACCAACTGGGCTACGCCCCCATTCATTACGTGTGCAAAGTTAGGGAGTTTTTTTTACACTGCAAAATTTTTGAATATATTTTTGTCTCCTTTTTAGCCTAAGCCGCTATTTCCCAAATCTCACCCTATATGGATATGTCACCTCAGTCTCCTGAGCATCCTGAGAATAGGGGTTGAAGAGATAGGGGTTGTATGATTTTGCGGGGCATCCCACCACAACGAGATATGCATGTGATGTATTTCGGTCTGTGCTGTATTTTAGTTTTCCTGTGCGTTTGGAACTCATGGGCAGATAACAGGCATTCATATTTCTGTCCACAATAACGATTCCGTATCTGTAGGCACAGTCGGGATTATCAGACAATGCCTCAAACCTGATACTTTTAGATTTGTTATTGGACAAAGGCAACTCTACGACATTGAATCCGTAAGTCTCAGGCAACTGACCCTCCTGGGGCGTGAGTGTCACACTTCCGTGGCGGCTCTCTTTATCCATCTGTGTAAGAAGCTGGCAAGCATGTGCCTTGTGGTTTTCCTTCACTCGCGGGAAATCAAAGGTTACAAGCCGTGAATAGCAGTCATATATCTCGTCGGCCATCTGCTCTGCACTAAGGCTGAACATCCGCATATAAGTTGACACCGGGTCCTCGCCGCGCCTGCCGTTTCTGAAAAGGTCGGCAATCACTGTCTGTCCGTGTCTCATTGCCCAATACTCCAACACATAAGGAGAGCGATAGATATTCTCCCCCGAGAGAAAACGTTTGTTGAACGCTTTGCAGAAGGCTTGCCAATGATAATTCTCGTCGCTTACCCAGTTGGGGTTCACTTTCCACAGCATCCATTGAGAAGCCATCTCGAATATGCCTCCGCCTCCCCATGCCTCACCGGCACCGTCGGCCATAACCTGCGACTGAAACGAATGTCCCAGTTCATGGGCTATGCAGTTGAGAGTGCGGTCTTTCACGCGGTTGGGAGCAATCCACAACGCTCCGATTGTACCGTCGTAGTCACCACCGTAGGCTGTCCCCTCGAGCGAGTAGTTGAGCATCACCATCATGCGGTAGCGCTCCGATTTGGAGCCTGGTAGCACAAACTTAAGGTTGTCGCGGAAAAACAGATAGAAATTCTCTATCTTCATCAGAAGATTATCAATATCCACCGACATGTCGTGTCCCTCCAACGCAGGCGGGTTCTTGAGGTCGTCACCAAAAGGTTTCTCCCAGAACACCACAACGTTATCGGTATATGCCATTCGCGCAAAGCTCCATTTTGAGTCTGCAGACGTAAAGTCGTTGTCACGCAAATCCTCGGGAACATAAATCTCCTTGCCAGGAGGAGCAGTAAAGGTCTGTGAGTTCACACTTCCGGCATATGCCAAGACACACAGCAATGCCAACAAAACTATCTTTCTCATATTTTCATGTTTTTCTATTGCAAAATTAACAAATTTCCACCTAATCCACACAAAAACATTATACAAAAATGTTATTTCTCAAAAAAAAATATTAAATTTGCCGCATTAACAAACACTATTTAACTACCCTTAAACCGATTGACCTATGAGACTTATAAGCATTTGCCTCTGCGCACTGACACTAACGTCATTTTCATGCTCAAAAAAGAGCCACCCTGAGACACCATCCAACAACGGGGCCGTCACCAGCACAACTAAAACCACAAAGAAATCATCGTTGACAAGCAGCCCGGTAAAAAACGTTTACTACTCATCATCCAACGGATTTGCCGGATGGAGGAAGGAATGGAAAGCCGCCATCAGGGAAGACGGAAAATATGACCTCACATTCGTTGACGAAAACTATTTCAGAAACAGCGGAACCGAGGACCCCACAATCACATATACCGGCACGGCAGATGTAGGCGAGCAACTTCACAAAATACTGGAAGACGGACATATTGAAAAATACCGCAACCATTACCAACCAGAGTTCGACATAACCGACGGCACGTCATGGTCGTTCTCTGCAACTTTTATGGACAAAGTCAATATCAGCAGCGGAGGATACATGGAATGGCCCGACGACCGCTCTGCGATTAATAATTTCCAAAAATTAGTTGAGGAAAACGTGGAGGGACTTCCGGAGAAATAGGCACACACCAACATTTTTTTTCATGAAATTAAGACATTATATCACAACAGGCCTGTTATTCACTACGTGGATATGTGCCTGGAGCCAAGCTTTCCAGCAAGAGTTTGGCACACCGCGGAAAGTGTTTTTTGAGACTGTCGCCACCTGCGACCATGCCGACAGGAACTACCTGTTGGGACAAGAGGCGACACTGCGCATCCAGGCTTACGCCGGCGGAGCTCCATTACAAGGCACAATCCTTCGTTACAAGACCGGACAGGAAATGTTACTTCCTGAGAAATACGACTCTGTGCAATTCAATGGTGGTGAGGTTGTCATCAACATGGGAACGATGCACACTCCCGGATTTCTTGCTTGCCAATATGAGTTCATCTCGCCCGAGGGCAAACGCGTATCCGACCTTGTAAAGGTGGCCTATGAGCCTGAGCGCATAGAGGCTTTCACAGAGCAGCCATCCGACTTTGACCAGTTCTGGAAAAATGCGTTGAAGGAAGCGAGGGCTGTGGATTTGGAGCCTGAGTATTTCGACGTGGAAGAGGCCACAAACGAACGTTTCGTGACAAAACTCGTACGTCTTCATGTTGGTAAGGACAAATGGATTCAAGGCTATCTAACCTGCCCCCGTGACGACCGTCCCCACCCCGTGGTGCTATGCCCTCCCGGAGCTGGCAGCCAGCATATCTATCCCAGCGACTTTTTTCCTGCTGAGGGTATGATCTACCTGAAGATTGAGATCCATGACAACAATCAGAGGTTGAGCGGCAAGGAATATGATGAAGCACGCAAACGCAGCAGTGGATATATGAGACGTGGAATGACATCTAAAGACACATACTATTATAAAGATGTATATGTGGGCTGTGCCCGTGCCGTAGATTTCCTATGCTCGTTGCCAGGCTGGGACGGCAAAAATGTCCTCGTAACCGGCGGTTCACAAGGTGGGGCTCTGACCATCGTCACCAGCGTCCTGAACGATAAAGTTACACTCTGCGCACCCTTTTATCCCGCTCTGTGCGACCTCACTGGGTTTCTACACCAGAGAGCTGGAGGTTGGCCGAAATTTTTCTCGGGCTACTATAGCGACGGTAAAATTGACATTCCAGAGTCTGAGGCAGTGGAGACTTTGAGATATTTCGACGTGGTGAATTTTGCCCGCCGTCTGCGTGTGCCCACATTCATGTCATGGGGCTACAGCGACGACACATGCTCACCCACTTCCATTTGGGCTGCATGGAATGTCATTACTGCTCCCAAAGAGTGCGACATAACTCCATCAAGCGGACATTGGCGCTTTCCTTCAAGCCAACAGAAATGTATGGAATGGATGCGAAGCCGCCTGAAATAACAACAAAGGGGACTTCTACAAATTAGTTTTTCTATCTCTCGGATTCTCTATTTCAGATATTTGCGCATCTCCTCGACATCTATGCCACGTCTGCGGGCATAGTCGTCGAGTTGGTCATCCAGCACGTGCCCCACAGCGAAATACCGTGCATAAGGATTTGAGAGCATAAGTCCCGACACCGACGAATGGGGACGCATCATGCCATGCTCTGTCAGAGTGATGCCCACTGCCTTGAAATCCAACAGGCGGTCGAACAGGAAATTTAGGGAGAGGTCGGGCATACAAGGATACCCCACAGCAGGACGGATACCTTGATAGCGACCTTGCAGAATATCACTGACCGACATCTGCTCATCGGGAGCATATCCCCA
>JAZUMZ010000067.1:0-22805 GCA_045603885.1 Bacteroidaceae bacterium
CGTCCCAACTTATTTTTTAATCATTACAACAATGAAAAAACTATTATTTAGTTTTGTGATTATGACATGCTCAATGACTGCAGTATGTTGTACATCAACAAACAGTGACAACAGTCCAAAAGGATTGACGGATTATTTTATGAAGGGATGGATGCAATGTAATTTCGAGACATTGTGGGAAATCATGAGAGATTATTGGTTCTACAATGATCCTAATGACCGGCAACAATACGTCAATGTTCCACAAAGTGAATATGAGAAAACGAAAAAGGACTTCTTAAACAACTTCGGCCCCAAGCAAAAAAGTGACGGATGGATAGTAAGTTATCGAATTGTTGATGAAAAGATTGAAGGAGATACTGCTTCTGTAAAAATAATGTGCAAAACACGTAATGGCAAAGAAGCACCTGAGACATTTAAATTTAAAAAAGATAAGGACGGTGTCTGGAAATTTACAAGCAACTATTTTTTAGCATCTTAATTCAACTAAGTCAACACCATATTAATCTATTATTGCGTGAGATTTTTATAACAATATGTAAATCAGGGATGTGTATTTATTGCACATCCCTGATTGTTAGTCTGTAATAGAAAGAAGAGGGGGCTTTCCAAATAATAATGGGGTGGTTATGCAATTGAGCCTCTTGTTATACTTCTGTCAAAAGAAAAGCCATATACATTGGAATTGTCAATAACAGGTCGTTCCTCCCGACATTGTAGTCACCAAGTTTAAGGGCGCCAGTGACATGGTATTTTTCCGGATGCCTTAAAACCGTGCGTACTGATTTGGCATTACCTGTGTTAGCTTTACATTCGACAGGAATGCATTTTCCTTTATAACGGATGAGGAAGTCGAGTTCCACTCCACTATCTTTGTGAAAATAATATAGTATCCTCCCCATCTTACCAAAGATGTCAGCCAAAAGATTTTCTTTGATGGCTCCATGATAGCTTAGAAGATCACCTTGTAATATGCTGGACTGCGTCCCTTCTTCCAGCATTGATATCAACAAGCCAATGTCTGCCATATATACTTTAAACTCACTTTGAATCCTGTGTCCATCAAGTGGCAATTCTGTTATTTCTGTGTTAAAACACCTTCGAATTATACCTGCATCCTCTATCCACTGAATACTTCCCGCATAATCGCGTCCCCTACCTCCCGGACGCACTACAGAATAGCTGAATTTTTTGTACTCTCTTGCTAACTGAGCAGGAATAGACTCAAAACATTCCCTTATTCGTGACTTGTCGCCAGGCAAAGCGTACTTCACCATATCAGACTTATACTCATCTACAATGCGTCTCTGAACGGAGAGCACCTTTCCTATTTGTTTGGTTTCAAGAAAAGCTGTTACGACCTCCGGCATTCCCCCAACCACAACATATTGATGAAGCAACTCTCGAAAGCGGTCGTGCAATGCCTCTTCTACAGGAGTCTCTTCTATAAGACATTTTTTCAGATATTCGATGTGTATGTCTTTTATTCCATTTGCCCACAACCACTCCTCAAAGTCCATAGGATACATATTAACAATATCCTCAAATCCCACAGGTATAGAGGCTTCTTCCTCCTCCTTCTGCTCTTCGGGTGTTTTGTATCCGTTAACACCAAGCAATGATCCAGTACAAATAACCTCATACCTGCCATCAATATGGAAATACTTCAAAGAACCTCTGGCTCTCGGACAATCCTGAATCTCATCAAAAACAAAACATGTTTGTCCTGACTCTATCTCCACTTTTGGTAATGCTGCCGTTATACGCATTACTATGGAGTCGATATCTAAGTTAGGAATGAAGAATTTCTTATAATCGGGATGCTCACGAAAATCCAAATAAACCACATTCTTAAAATGTCTTTGCGCAAAATCCATCACACTACTGGTTTTGCCGCACTGACGCACACCTTTTACTACAAGTGGCTTGTGAGAACTGTCATCGAGCCACGTCTGAAGGATGTTTTCAATCTTTCTCTTATACATAAAAACACATTTTCCTGCCGACTTTTGGGAGAAAGTCACACATTTTCCCGCCGACTTTTGAGACAAAGTTACACATTTTCCTCTTTTTATCATCATATTGAGACAAAAATGATAAAAATTTAAGTTTGTTTTAACTTTTCTTAAGGAATGATGAGAGGTATAGTTTCTTTAAGAACGCTGACTGATAAGGGCATACCGATTTTCTCATGAATAATACGTCCGTCAAGACTGACTTTTGCTTTGCCTATGTCATCAAAACGAACATTCCAGATTCTGTAAGGATTCACATTCTTATAATTCAAGAACTTACCTTTTTCCAAAAGCCAGAACCCCTCAAAGATCTGCCACCACTCGGGACGTGTGATGACAGACATGTCCAGCATTCCGTTATATGGAACCGCATTAGGTGTCTGCCCATAACCAGTTGTGTTGCCCACACATACAGACATAACCTTCTCGTAAAGGGTCTCAGAATCTGTATGGAAAACCAGTTTGAAAGATTTCCTCTCAAAGATCTGCCCAATCATGGCAATAAAGTTTGACAATCTTTTTGAACCTGTAATGACTTTCGTGCTTTTAGCCAACTCAACCATTTTCGCTCCTAATCCGATATTCACACAATTAAGGAAGAAACGCCTGTTTGTTTTATTTTCGGAAATATAAGAGCAAACTCCCAGATCAATCTTACGGACTTTCCTCTTTACAATACTGTCAATCGCAAGTTTGTAATCTTTAGACTGTACTCCCCAGAACTTAGAAAAGTCATTTGCCGTACCAGAAGGAATAATCCCAAATGCAAAGTCCTTATGCCGTGACTTAGCATTCATTATGCCGTTTATAGCATCGTTAATAGACCCGTCACCTCCTATCACCACAACGGTATTATACATCTGCTCGCACAAGCGACTCGACAGAGTCTCCACAGTCTCGTTACGGTCAGGCCTTACGAGATCGTAGCTGACATTCTTAAGCTCAAGATATTTTTTTATTTTCTCAAGCCTTCGTTTCGCTTTCAGTCCGGTTTTATAACTAAAAATTATCGCGATTGACGCCATTATAATTCATGAAATGAGGAGGTAATGGATAATTACTGCATACATTGCACCAGATCAGCTCAGATAGAGAGTTCATCAAGAACCTTTATCAAGTTGAGGTTGAGCGGCTTATCGGGCCGTATGGCATCAGAGAAAGGCACATAAACGATCTGGTCGTTTTTGATACCAATCATCACATTGCGTTGTCCGTCAAGAATTGCATCAATAGCTCCCGCTCCCATACGTGATGCGATAATTCTGTCACGTGCCGTAGGTGAGCCACCTCGCTGCAGGTGACCAAGAATAGAAACCCTGACGTCATACTGTGGATATTCCTTCTTCACCCTGTCAGCATAAAACATAGCACCGCATTTAGGGCTTTCGCTGACAATAACGATAGACGAGTTCTTGCTTTTTCTTATACCCCTTCCAATAAAATGCTCCAACTGATCTGCATCAGTACTGTCCTCTGGAATGATCGCCGCTTCCGCCCCACTGGCTATCGCGCTGTTCTGAGCCAAGAATCCGGCATCACGTCCCATGACCTCTACAAAGAAAATACGCTCATGTGAATTTGCTGTGTCACGGATTTTGTCAACACACTCGACAATGGTATTCATGGTTGTGTCGTAACCAATTGTAAGGTCAGTGCCATACAAGTCGTTGTCGATAGTACCAGGAAGCCCAATACATGGCACATCAAATTCTTGTGCAAAAAGCATAGCACCTGTAAGGGAGCCGTTGCCACCTATGACCACCAATGCATCAATTTTCTCTTTCTTCATGGTCTCGTATGCCTTCTTTCTACCTTCCGGAGTTGTAAACTCCTTTGAGCGGGCGCTTTTAAGCATAGTACCACCCCGAGAGATTATATTGCTTACGCTTTCAGATGTAAACTGCCTGATTTCTCCATTAATCAACCCATCATATCCACGGTATATGCCCTTAACCGAAAAGCCCTTACATATAGCCGTCCGGGTTATAGCTCTTATCGCTGCGTTCATGCCAGGAGAGTCACCTCCGGATGTCAATATTCCTATGCACCTGATTTTAGTCATAATATATCAATTTATGAGTTAACCAACCAAAAAACGAACAAACCAACAGCCCACGAAAGTATCATTCTCCAGAAAATATGTCTGAGATACCATGACAGTCGTAATTTCTGCAGGTCGATTACCGCATGTCCCGCAAGTGTACCTACATAAAGCAGACACCCTCCGATAGCACTGCAATAAGAAAGCATGAGCCAATAATTACCGTCAATCATGAAATCAGGAGAGCTCTCATTCAATTCAAACAAGTTCATGCCAGTCATAACAAACGGCACATTGTCAATAACCGATGAAGCTATGCCTGTGATAGCTCCGTAGATATACACATTATGAAAAGAATTGTCGAGCCAGTTCTTAGCAACATCCAGAGCTCCGCACTCCTTCAGAGCAGCCACACCCAGAGTGACACCAAGATAATAAAGAATAATCTGTATGCTTATAAACTCAGTATTTTTCAAATGATTACGCTTGACAAACAACAGATTTCCGTTTGTCCTGTAGGTAAACGCCGTCTCCAGAATCCAAATCACGGAAAGCACACATAGTGCGCCGATAAAAGGTGGAAATCCCGTGACGCTGTGGAATGTCGGTATAGACCAAAGTCCCACCAGTCCTATGACCAACATGGTTATAGTCTGCCAGTTAGACAAGAGCGAATCGTCTCCCCTGAATTGATTCAAAGTTGACGAGGTCTCCACATGTCCTTTAATCATCGTAGAAAGCAGTGTGTTGAAAACGCATAATGTGACGAATGCCGGCAAGAAAATGCCCATAGCAAACATAGAAGGCGTAACCACTTCCCTAACCCACAGCATAAGTGATGTCATATCCCCAATGACAGTAAAAGACCCTCCGAGGTTTGCTGCAACGAGAATAGCGCATGAATAGATGACCTTCTGGGTGTGATTAGTCACGATTTTACACATAATGGTCATCATAAGCACGACGGTCGTCAGGTTATCCACATTAGCAGAGACAGCAAATGTGATAAACGACAAAGCCCATAAGAATCGTTTTCCGCTTCTCATTCTGAGCCATTTAGTCAACGGGTCAAACACACCGTTATTGTTCATCACCTCCACTATGGTATTTGTGGCAATGAGAAACAAAATCACCTGACAAGCCTCAGCCACATACCTCATGATGATATTGTCGGCCACAAATTTATGAATAGACATTTCCCCGACAAAATCATCTGGATGCATAAGCCTCAAGAAATCAGAGCCTTCAAGCATATAAACCAGCCACACAATCACTCCGGAGAACATTGCCACAGCTCCCCTGTTAATGTGATTTATCTTGTCTATGCTCATCAGGAGGTAGGCTCCCAGCAATACCGCGACAATAATTAGAGAATAAAAAAGCATTGAATTTATGGTGTAGTTTCTGCAAAGTTAGCCATTTTTTTTAAAAAAACGGCGAATTAAGCGAATTAAACAAATAATTTTTACGGATAGTCAGAAAATAAGGCTACTTGTTTCTATAACGTTCCCAGTCGCTCATGATATAATTAACATAATTATATGTCTCTCCTCCACGGAAGTAACCATATTTCACAACGGGATCGTTGTAGTATTCCGGGTTCGACATATACAACACGAACTCATCCACATTGTCTCTCCATATATTCTTATTTTTACCGCGCTTCTCCGCAAGTCGTCTTGCGTCATCCACATGTCCCGGTCCCGCATTATAAGCAGCAAGTGAGAATTTGATTCTCTCCATCGGGTCGGGTACAGACGAATAATGCTGCAAGAGCTTTGCGAACATCTGTGCAGAGCCTCTTACCGACTGTTCCGGATCGTAAGGGTTAGACACTCCATAATGTCTTGCAGTAGATGGCATAAGCTGCATAAGTCCCATAGCTCCCATTGAAGAGACCGCATTAGGATTGAATCCCGACTCATTATGTGCGACAGCAGCAAGCAACTTCCAATCCCACCCGCATATTGTGGAATAGCGCATAAACAAAGCATCATAAACGGAAATACCTTTTCCCCTTGACTGAATTCCGGAAGAACCGACATAAGTTCCAGACCCAGAATAACTGCTATACGATGAATAGCTTGAAGAGTTTCTTGCTGAAGACGAATATTTATCACCTGGATAATCATAGAAAGCAGGTATATCGGGAAAAAACTCGTCGCTTACATATGCCCTGAATGATGAACTGCCGGATGAATGCACTTTTGGTTGTGAGATCTCAAAAAAACGAGAGCTGTTGACAGCCATCCATTTATTAAGTCCTGCCGCTAATTCGGGTGATGTCTTACGTACAATCCACCCGACATTACCGGATGTTTTTATACTTTTATCATGCTCCACGACAGCAAGTGAATCTAGGAAAGACGTCAGTTGTCCTGCTCCACAAAACGATATTGTGTCATTTAGCGAGTCCACAGGCATGTCGTATGCAATCAAATCCGCTTCCCCATCAATCAGTTTTCTGAGCATCTCCCTCTGTGTCCTGCACACCTCGATCCTGACAGTCGCCCCGATACTTTTGGCGTATGCCTGAGCCAGACGGAACTGGTTTCCAAACTCCTCACCCCGGAATTCAAAGTAAGTGTCGGGTCCATATAGTGTAAGAACAATCAGCTCTCCACTATTCTGAATATCCGCCAAGTCGTAATCGCCGGTATTCTGAACCTCATCGTCGAAAACACCTTTCAATGATGGTTTTTCATCATCCACGCACGCTGCCACCCCCACCAGAAGCAGAAGCAAGAGCACCCTAGATATGTCAGAATGTATAGTCATCCTCACCTTCGTCTTCTTCAGCATCTTCATTCTTGTCATTCAAGTCCTCATCTCCCGTACCGATTAAAATATCATCGTCACTTTCATCAGTGTTTTCCTCATCGTCACCTTTCCCATAAATAAAATCATCTTCATCGTCCTCCTCTTTCTGAGGCAATGCCTGTTTGTTATTCTGCTCAGCCTCTTTCTCCGCTTCTTTAATCAAGCTTTCAATAGTCAGTCCGTAATTGGTTCTGAGTACTTTGAATTCAGTGCGCCTGTTGAGCGCATTGCACGTATCTTGCTGTTCCTCAGTAAGACTCGTAATGAACGCTTCGGTAAGTGTGTCGTTCTCATTTAAGAAGGGCAGTCTCTCGTGGATTTTCTTTGTAACAATTTTTGGCACTGACTCGCCATAACCAGTAGCAGTCAACCTGTCAGAAGCTATACCATGCTCTATAAGATAATTAACAACAGACTCCGCTCTTCTTTGCGACAACCCCTGGTTGTATTCATCGTTTCCCCTGTAATCACAGTGTGAGGACAACTCTATGGTAACATGCTCATTCTCAGTCATCATTGCCACGAGCTTATCAAGAGCCTCTGTTGACTCGTCGGTCAAAGTCGCCTTGTTGAACTCATAGAAAATGTTGTCAATAATGACAGGTATGTTTATTGGAGGAAGCGGGAATTGCAAAGTATATTCTTTGCTTTCCTTAGACGGTTGCACTTTTAGGTGTTGCCGGATATTAAGATATCCCTCGCATGTACCCAGGAACACGTAATCGACCCCTGGCACAAGTTCCTTTGTGAACGAGCCGTCCCCTTTTACACTGACTTTCTCGTTTGTTCCATCATTACCCACCATATAAACAAGCGCCTCCGGTAATTCATAACCATCTTTCTCATACACCCAGCCAGTTACAGTCTGTACAATCTCCGGTTTCTCAAAAGAATAAATATGCTCCCATCCACGGTTGTCTCCTCTGCTTGACGCAAAGAAGCCCCTTGTATGTTTTCCCTCAAAAGTCATTCCGAAATCATCCATCGGTGAGTTGACGGGACTCTTAAGATTTTCCACTGTCCACCCATTGATTGAGTCATGTGTGGCACAAAAGATGTCCAATCCTCCCATTCCGGGATGTCCATCAGAAGAAAAATACAGCTCTCCATTAAACCTGAATGTAGGGAACAACTCATCGCCTTCGGTATTGACTGGTCTTCCAAGATTCTCCACTCCTCCAAAATGTCCTCCCTCCATAAGCATTACTCTCCAGACATCATACCCTCCCAATCCTCCTGGCATATCACTAACAAAATAGAGCCATCTTCCGTCAGGTGAGACGGCAGGGTGGGCAAATGAAGAAAGAGTGTCTTTAGATATTTCGCATTTCGATGGTTTAGCCCATGCAGCGTCAGACCGCGCCGATTGCCATATTTCCGCATTTCTCGGATAATCCGGATCAGATGTGCAACGTGTGAAATACATTGTCCGTCCATCGGGTGACACACAGCAAGCGCCCTCATCATAGTCGGTATTCACCTCGGAATCAACAACCTCAGGTTGTTTCCACTTTCCACTTTCATCTTTCTTTGCGAGAAAAAGGTCGGAATAATTATTACCCGTTATTCCATTATCCTCATCTCCTTTCACCTCGTTTCTTGTAGATGTCAGTATTAAATTATCAGAGTCATCCCCTAAAAGAACAGGTGAGAAATCGCTTCTGCGCGAGTTAAACACAGGATCCCTCGCCACGGTATATTCCGCATCCTCGTCTTTCCACTGTTGAGCAAGCTCACACGACAAGATTCCCGAGTAAGCCAACTCACTTGAAGGACACAACTCCAGATATTGCCTGAAATATTGCTCCGCCGCTTTGTAATTGGCAGTCTTCATCAACTGCTGTGCGAGAAGAAGATATGCAGTACTGTCCGCCACCTCGTAGCGCACAGCATTTTGGAAAGCCGACACAGCTTTCTGAACCATATTGATGCGTCTGTAGCAGTCTCCCATTTTAAACGCTCTGACCGCCCGCTTGTCCTTATCTTTTCTCGACGAGCATCTTGAATACGACTGCTTGTAATATCCAGCCGCAAAATAGTATTCACCAATAGCAAACGCCTGTTCACCCTTTTTGAACGCAATACTCTCGTTTGCACATGAATACAGTATCAACGCCAGCAAAAGCAAGGGCAACAAATATATCTTTTTTCTCATGTCGTCAACAATTTATATAACAAACGACTAAAAGTCTTTGAAATTGTATATTTCTCACCTCACTTTTTCAAGTTCTTTCAGTTCTTTTCCTTTATTAAGCCTGTAATACGCCTCCAGCAGAGGACTTTTCCACAAAACAGGTGTATTAGGGCTTAACGCTCTGACTCTTTCGAAACAAACCATCACATCGGTATATAATGCGTCTAATCTCTCCTTGTTTTTTGTAACGTCTGGAGATGTCAAGCTGAGGTCAGCATTCTCATAAAAATCCCGCGCATTGGCAATGTAGATCCTTCCCAATCTCAAATAAGCCTCCAAATCAGTAGAATCAATAGCCACGACATGCTCATACGCATCAGTTGCCTGTTTGACAGAGTCAACGTCATAAAACTCGTTGCCTTTAAGCTTCCAATACTTCACATTAAGACTGTCAAGTGATATACATTTGTCTATCACGTCCATAGTCTTATCAAACTGTCGGCTTTCATGATATAATTTAATAAGCCCTGCGCTAAAAAACTCATTGGAAGGAAATTCATCGAAAGCACTCTCCATTATACTGAGGTACATGTTAGAATCGGGTATTTGAATAGCCGATTTAGCCCCCATCTCCATCACCAATTCTCTTCTTGAGCTGTCGGAAACCGCAACATCATAATAGCGTAATACATCTTGGAATTTCTCAGCCCCATAAGCAGCATGAAGGGCCATCTGATAAATCCTTACGCTGTCGCTGTCAGCCACCACAACGCCACTTTTGTTCTTAAAAGCCAATGGATTGTTCATTGTACCGATGTACATATCGAAAAACCTAAAGGCATCTCTATAACTTTGTTTCTTCATAAAGAAAAGAGCCCCGCTCTTCAGGTTACCTCTCAATGAAGACAGGTAGTTGTTTATAACCGAAGTATAACGATTGTTTGTCTTACCCTTCTTGTCGGGTATCCTACAAACGGAATCACACTTAAGTCCATAGTCGTATGTGTTGTAGATATAGCCAAAAAATTTAGCTGTATCTCCTTTGGTGTCAAGAAACAGTTTTCTATTCTCAGCCAGATAGAGCTGATATTGTATGTTCACCTCAGACCCAAGCAGATCGGGATCATTATTCGCCTCTGGATATTTTTTGAAAGCGTTCCTTATTGTCTCGTCGGCTTTGGCAAAGTTAGCAGCCTTATATAATGCTTTAACCTCTTTAACAACACTTTTTTTCTTATATACGTTTTTCTCTTTATCTTTACCGTCAGCCTGCTTGTCTTGCGCTTGAGCAAAACCCGATCCCAAAAACAAAATAAGAATAAATATGTAAAATTTCATAAAATAATTAAGGAGTTGTTCATATATTTTATGCAAATTTACGAAAAAAAGACGAACATATAGTCATTAAAGGCTGCGTATTACATAAATTATATATAATTTAGAATATTTTATGAAAAAAATGCATATCTTTGCATAAGAACCATAAATATTACCGTATAATGCGTATAAAAGAGTTTGACTTGGCCAAGGGCATAGCTTGCGTATTTGTTGTGATGGGACATACCACAATAACAAATGTTGAATGGTGGAACACCATTTGTCACATTGTCACATCTTTAAGCATTCATATTTTTCTTTTTGTCAGTGGTTTCATATACATGACATATAAAAAAGAAGAAAGCTATATATCTTTTTTAGGAAGAAAAGCAAAACGTCTCCTAATACCCTACCTTGTCGTGTCATTGATAATTTTATCATTAAAGATGCTATGGGGAACGACAAATGACAGTGGAGAACAAGTAAATATCTGGTCATTTGTTAAAGTATTATACTATCCTGAAGCAAGTTACATGTTCTGGTTTATATGGACATTACTATGGATGTTCTGCATAATCCCATTCTTCCGAACCCGCCGCAGCCGTACAATTCTTTTTCTAATTACAATTATCTTGCGTTTCACAGCACCATATTATTTCTACCCCACTCTTTTCTGTCTTGGAAAGACCGAAGTGATGGCAGTATGGTTCATGCTCGGTGTTTTTTGCCATGACTTCAAGCTTTATCCGTCATTATGCAAAAACGTAAATCTCTTATACATATCCTTGATATTCACCTCTGTAGTATTATTTTACATATTGACAGATTTCAGATTCACCAATGAGCCCCTCACTGTAATTGGAATATGGTTCATCCTTGCATTATGCATCTTTATCTCATCCGGAAAAATTCCCAAATGGCTAACTGTATTATCTGCCTGCTCATATACAATATATTTGTTTCATTCCACATTTATCGGAGTGACAAAAGCAGTATTAACATCTACAGTTTTCAGATCAGACACCTCTGAATTTGCAAGCAATGCCATGATTATATTTTTGGTCCTTAGCGGTGTGATCGGTCCTATTGTCCTTAAGTATTGTATATCAAAGTTTAAGACAAAATTCTCATGATACAATATGGTCACACTCTTTCGTACGTCTCACAAGACGTTGAAAAGTTTTGAGACAAATAACCACAATAAAAATTGGTTATATTGGAAAAAAGCCGTAATTTTGAAGAAAATTTAGAAACACAATGGAAAATTATATTGTCTCTGCAAGGAAATACCGTCCTGTGACATTCAGCTCCGTAGTTGGTCAGTCGTCATTGACAACCACGTTGAAAAACTCCATCCAAAGCGGTAAGCTGGCTCATGCCTATTTGTTTTGCGGTCCACGTGGTGTTGGCAAGACCACTTGTGCACGAATATTCGCAAAGACCATAAACTGTCTGAATCCATTAGAGAACGGCGATGCCTGTGAGTCATGCGAGTCATGTAAAGCATTCAACAATCAACGCTCGCTGAATATCCATGAACTTGACGCCGCCTCAAACAACGGTGTTGACGCCATCCGCAGCCTGTGTGACCAGGTGAACATCCCCCCTCAGATCGGCAAATACAAGGTATATATCATTGACGAGGTTCACATGCTCTCGTCTGCCGCGTTCAACGCCTTCCTGAAGACCCTTGAGGAGCCTCCAGCCCATGCAATTTTCATCTTGGCAACCACAGAGAAGCACAAGCTTCTGCCTACAATCCTTTCACGCTGTCAGATATACGATTTCAACCGTATGACAGTTCAGGACATAATCGGTCATCTTGAGAATGTAGCACACCAGGAGGGAATATCATATGAGCCCGCGGCATTGAATGTGATAGCCCAGAAGGCCGACGGCGGTATGCGTGACGCCCTGTCCATATTTGACCAGGTTGCCGCATTCTGTCAAGGCAACATCACATATAAACAGACGATATCAGACCTGAACGTTCTCGACTACGACTACTATTTCAAACTTGTAGATTGTTTCTTGTCAGGCAACATTCCCCAGATAATGCTGACCTACAACGAGATATTAAGCAAAGGATTTGAAGGCAGCTATTTTATCGGCGGGCTTAACAGCCATTTCCGCGACTTGATGGTGAGCAAAGACCCTTCAACGACAGTTTTAATAGAGACCTCCGACGAAGTACGAAAAAAATATATCGAGCAGTCATCCAAATGCGATATCAGCCACCTGTTTTCGGCTCTTCGCAAGTGTACCGACTGTGACCTTCAATACAAGCAAAGTCAGAACCGCAGGCTGTTGGTAGAACTGACATTAATTGAGATTTGTCAGATATTCCAGGGACACACCATCTCCCCCAACTAGCGCCCGGCTGAGACCTGTCTTCAAGCGAGACAGCCGGCCGGATGCCGGGACAGCTCAACCGGGCGAGCGCACACAGACCCCACCTGTAAATCAGTCGCCATCCACCACGCCACCGCACTCTTCCACCTCAGACGTAACCAAAGTGGAGAATCGCGGACGGATACCGTCTGCTCACCCTCTTTCCTCTGCCAACAAGCCAGACAGTCCGAAAGTTGTGCGCAGCACGTCGATTTTTTCTGTCAACAAGCCAAGGTCGGAGGATGATTCCTCAGAATCTCCATTAGCTCCCTCAACAGAAATATCAGAAACCTCATCACCCACTCCCACCCGTTCCCTTGACCAGAACAGTTTAGAAGTGGCATGGCGCAAGGTGGGTCAGGAACTGGACACTGTTGACCGCGCTATCTCCATGAGAATGGGCAGTATGCGTCCCCAAATAACAGACGCCACAACCTTTGAGTTGGAGGTTCCCAGCATTCATGTGGAAAACTTTTTCAAAGAAAACCGCTCTTTGATTTTAGGTCGTCTCCAGCGAGAGTTAGGCGGCATAAAGTTGACGATGACTTTCAAACAAATAGAATCTGCAAGTCCCAACAAGATCCTCAGCGACTATGAGCAGTTGGAAAAGATGAGTGAGATGAATCCCGCCCTGAGCAAGTTAAAAGAAGCTCTGAATCTCGGTATAGGATAACCCCAAAACAATTGTATTGAATTTTGAAAAAGGAAGAGCCACATACAAAAGAAGCCAAGGGCTTGCATCACATACTGAAATACACAGGAATATTCGGCATGGTGCAAGTCCTAAACATGATAATGAATATTATCCGCAACAAAGTGGCGGCTGTATTTCTCGGTCCTGCCGGCATGGGTATGTTAGACATGTATAACAAGGCTTCCAACATGCTGAGCGAGTCCACAAACCTCGGTCTGAACATAAGCGGTGTGAAATATGTGTCGGAGGAATCCTCATCAGGCATTCCGTCGCGAATACAACAATTCTGCACCACTCTCCGCACCTACAGCCTTATAGTCGGTCTGCTCGGCATGGGAGTATGCATCTGCTGTCACTGGATATTCCGCTACACCTACACGACAGTAAATTTTTTCTTTCTCTCGCCTGTAATTCTTTTCATGGCCATCTCCGGTGGTGAGTTGGCGATATTGAAAGGCACCAAACAACTGAAAAGCCTTACTAAAGTGTCAATATTCGCCGCCTTTATCATTCTTGCCGTATATACTCCCTTTTTCTATCTCAAAGGGATGGCTGGAATTATCTGGGCTTTAATTGTCGGTCAGTTTATTGTCACCCTCGTCACACTATATTATTCAACAAAATCACTACCCTACCGCATTCGTCTCTTCTCAAAAGAATACATGAAGAAAGGCCTTCCCATGCTCAAGATGGGCTTGGGGCTTATTGTCGCCGGAATGATGGGGAAAGGCACTGAGTTGTTTATTAATTCATTTATAGAACAGACAGGGGGCTTGGACGATGTGGGATTATTCAACCGCGGCTACACGATGGCTGTGGTCTATGCATCTATCATTTTCAGTGCCATGGACGCAGACTTCTATCCACGTCTCTCATCCACCGGCTCGAATATACCCCTTCAAAACCAAACAATCAACCGTCAGATTGAGGTTTGCGTCCTGCTGATATCTCCGTTCCTCATATTTTTCACTATAGGCATGCCGATACTGGTACCTGTTTTGTTTACCAACGAATTCACAACCTGTATCCCCATGGCCATAGGCGCCATGATGTTCATGTATTTCCGCGCTCTCATTCTTCCTGTAGGCTATCTTGCACTTGCCCGCAGCGACTCGAAGATGTATATGTTCACAGAATTTGTGTATGACGTTGTTACCGCCATTGCCGTCCCTCTTGTATATGTAAAATGGGGGTTGACAGCCACAGGCTTCACTATTTCCGCCTGCGGCCTTTTGGACACTATACTGATATACAGCCTTTACAGGCACCGTTATAAGTTCCGTTTTGACACATCCCACCTCCGCCTGTATGCATTCCACGGCATCCTGACAATATTAGCAGTGGTTCTTGTGTTTATGACAGAAGGCTGGTTGAGATGGACTGCCGGCATATCCATTGGCCTGATATCCTTGTCGTCATCAATATACACACTCTCACGAGAGACCGATGTGTTCAAAAAACTCAAATCAAAATTCAGGAGCAGACCTCAATGAGCAAGATAAGCGTACTCACAGCTGTTTTCAATGACGAGAGGCACATACGCAAGTGTCTGGACTCATTGTGCGATCAGACTCTTAAGGACATTCAGATAATATGCATTGACGATTGTTCCACCGACGGCACACCAGCTATTTTGGAAGAGTATGCCAGTCGCGACTCACGAATCACAGTTCTCCGCCAACCCGAAAACACCGGTCAGGCAGCCGCACGCAACAGCGGAATCCCATTTGCTGACGGCAAATACATCACTATGCTTGACAGCGACGACTGGTTTGCCCCCGACACACTTGAGAAAGCATGGAACGCACTGCAAAAACATCCCGAATGTGACTGCGCCGAGCTTCGTCTGACAATGTGCTATCCAGACGAAGGTGGTGGCCTGCGAACCGAAGTGTTCCCGACAGAGCAATACGGAGAGGTCTTAAGCGGCAAGGATGCATTCAGGCTGAGTATAAACGTGAAGATTCACGGGCTGTATGTAGGTCGTCGTGAGCTGTTTGAGAAATATCCATACGACGACTCTTGCCGCGTCTATAGCGATGACAACACCACATCCATCCATTTTCTCCACTCACGGAACATCGTGTTCTGCGACGGTGACTATTTCTATCTGAAACATGATAAAAGCAGCACTGGCACAAGGGGCATAGAGAGACTGAACTTCATGTTGGCAAAATTGAGTCTCAAGAGATCTGTTGAGGAAGAGCAAGACTCAGGCTTCCTTGGTGATGAGAGAGAAAGCCGTGAAATATTACGGCTGACAGAGTCCCACTTATGGCAAACGACTATTGACTGCTATTATTTCTACTATCTTTACAAAAAGACGTTCTCGGAAGATGAGCGCAAATGGGCAAAACATCAATTCAAGAAAGTGTTAAGCCAAATCCGCCCGTCACGTCTGCCATGGGGATTACGGCTCAAGCCTGGATATATCCCCTTTAAAAGCTGGTGGGTTTTCAGCGCTGAGGAAAACATATATTTTTTTCTGAAACACAGGATATCGCCTTCTGACCATTTCTGAGAGTTGGCAACAGCATACACTTTTTTGCTGAATTAGCCAAACGGCAATTATGAGGAAAAGAAAACAATAAACTGGAATCTATTACCAATATTGTTTTATTGCTCAGAATTTGTTATGTCAAGCGGTAGCAACAAACTTATGAAGGGGAAGAGGTGCCAGCGGGACATTTAATAGAACGAAAAGGAATGGGCTTGACGGGGAAACCGTCAAGAACCAACGAAGAGGGAAAAAGGAAGAAGGAAGAGGAAGGGAAGAAAAATAGTTTTTTTTATGATTGGGGTATAAATACGAAAAAAATATGTAACTTTGCGGTTGGGAAATATTGTGCGGGAGCAATAATCTCAGCTAGAAAACTAATTCAAATCAAAAAAGACACAAAACCAATTCAAATTATAAAAAACACTATGATCTGATATACCAATTTTTTACTGTTAAGCCTTATGCTGTTCGTCTCATACGATGTGGTTGCAGAGACGTATGACTTGAGTATCTGCGGAACACAGGTGACAGACAAAACTGTGGCGACCTGAGTGTGATTAAAGGCGTGACCCTCACAAAAAAAAGCAGTGAGGCCAGTTATGACTCCAAATCCAGCACACTATACCTAAAAGACGCTATGATAGTTGACACCAGCAGCGGAACAGCATTGAGCAGCTCAATCAATGGTTTGACTATCGTAGCGAGAGGAACCGTTTTCATTGTGTCTCGAGCCACAAGAGGAATCGGCATTCAGCTGACGTCTCCTTCAGAAATCAGGGGTGTTAGCAGCAGTACGCTGAACGTTGGCGGCAGTGTAGGAATCATGCTCTCCTCATCCCTAAGCATCTCAGCTCCAAAGATGCAAGTGGCCGGTGACAGTTACGGCATCGGTGGCATCGTACTGGGCTCCACTTCACGAAAGACCTATCCAGGCTCCCTGTCTGTTAAATGCCAATCAACCGTTGTTGAGGTTAAAGGTGAACTGGGCTGCATTGTCAACTTGAGCAAGCTTGAGCTGACAGACGGTCTAAGCATCACTTCCCCCTCGGGCGCCAGCTTCACGAACAACAACGTGACAGCGTCAGGCAGTGTTGTAAAGGGAGAGTCTGTCGTCATCAAAAATCTGGACTCAACTCCTCACAAGAAAGGCGACGTGAACGGAAACGGCACTGTGGATATCAGTGACGTCGTTGCTGCGATTAACCAGATAGCGGGCATAGCCACATACATTTATTCCGACGTAAACGGTGACACAAAAGTTGACATCTCCGACGTTGTTGCCATCATCAACATCATTGCCAACGGAGGTGGAGAAGACCCTCAGGATGAGGCTGACGCCGCTGTAAAAGCCGGAATATGTCCCGACAACCATCACCCTCATGTGATAGACTTCGGAGAGAATCAGAAATGGTCGTGTTGCAACGTCGGTGCGAAAGCCCCATGGGAACATGGCGACTATTACGCCTGGGGAGAGCTTGAGACAAAGGAAAGCTACACATGGGACAACTACACCGCCACTTCGGAGCTGGCTGACGAAAACAATCTCCTCGGTTCAATCCGAGGTGGGGAGAAAGATGTGGCTTTTCATAAATGGTCTGGTCTATGGAATATTCCAAGTGAGAACCAAACCGCACTCTTGGGAGATATCGCCAATTCAGACGGAGGCAAAGAGTGGATAGAGCTGAACGGCGTTCCAGGCTGGAAAGTGAAAGACTCCAATGGTCATGCCATTTTCCTTCCCGCATCAGGTTACTATGACCAAAACGGCGTACACGACGTAGGGATAAAGGACTGTTACTGGACATCCGACCAGAGTTCAAACATATACTCTCAGACTGGCATTCCCGAGAAATATCCATATGCTTTCGTCCTTCCTTTTGACGGCGAGCAATTCTATCAACACAGCCAGATATTAGATTATATCAGACAACGCAGTTACGGTCTCCCTGTCCGTCTTGTCATCAACGAAAGCATAGAGAATGGTGATATGGACATATCCGTTATCAACCACATATGTCCCGACTCTCACCACCCCCATGAGATTGACCTTGGTGAAGGCGGTATATGGCAATGCTGCAACCTTGGTGCCTCCGCCCCGTGGGAATATGGAGATTATTACGCATGGGGTGAGACCATATGTCAGAAAGAACGTTACGACTGGAGCACCTACAGTTTTTGCGATGGCAACCAAGAGACCATCCATAATATCGGAAACGACATCTGCGGAACGGTATATGACCCCGTCGTCAGTCAATTGGGAGCATCCTGGGAGTTGCCAAGTGTCAGTGCCGCAAACTGGCTATTAGAGCATTGCGCCCTTGACTGGCTGATTATGAAAGGAGTTGGCGGACTGAAGATAACCGCACCTAACGGAAACAGCCTGTTCCTCCCCACCGCCGGTCAATATGAAGTCGATAACGTGATTTACCGCTACAGCGAAACCCCCACCCATTGTAAAGGTTTCTACCAGCTGTCCATAAAATCAAATCTGTTCAACACCTTTAACCTCTCGCTTCATTTTGAGGGAGGAGGCTGGCCCGTGGGTGTATCAAACACAGAGTTATGTTATGGCCAGACAGTCCGTGCAGTGAAAAAAGAGAGCACGGCAGATCCCTCCATCGTTGCAGGCATATGTCCCGACCTCAACCACCCCCACTCCATTGACTTAGGTACGGGAAAAGTGTGGTATTGCTACAATATCGGCGCCTCGAAGCCATGGGAGTATGGTGATTTCTTCGCATGGGGAGAGACAGCCACCAAAGAGAGTTATGACTGGTCGAGCTATACCCATTGCGACGGTACTTCATCCAGCTGCAAAGACATCGGCAACGATATATCAGGAACAGATTATGACGTGGCGCGCGTGAAATTAGGTGCGCCATGGAGGTTGCCGACTCAGTCGGACGCTCTTCAGCTGATAGATGGATGCACAGTGGAATGGACGGAAGTCAACGGTACGACAGGATCGCTCCTGACCGGAAAAAACGGCAATCGCCTGTTCCTGCCTCAAACGCCCAGTTTCTCGGGTGCTTTCACACGCAGTAACGGTAGCTATTGGACATCATTAAACTCCTCCTATTATAACTCTAATGCCCAGTGTATCCAGGCAGGTCTTTCCGACGACGGAACGAACATAATAAAATTGGGAGAGGAGTGGCGCTCAAAAGGGTTATCTGTGAGGGCTGTGAAATGATTATCATTTATCGCTCTGAACGAAAAGAAAATCTATATCTTTCCCAGCCTAAAGCCGAAAAATGTGCGTATGTGCCATTTGATGTTGTGAAGGGCGATTCTATCCTCGTTTCCTATATTGGTGAAATTGAATATCATAGATAATCCGCAGAACTTGTTTGACCAGTTTCGCACAACCGCTCCCCGTCCGGTAATAATAACCTCCGGGAAGTGGTATCGAAGTGGTATGCGGCTTTCGCCGAAAGTCAGTGATGTGTTGCTATAAACGATGAACGTGGGCACAGCGGATATGTGCATCAGCCATCCCCGGCTTGGCACATAGTTATATCCATATCCCGCTCCGATGGCAATGTTCGTCATCTTCAGCTGCATCTCCTGAACCCAGTCGAGTTTTGCATGTTGACCCATGGCCGACGCAGCCAGAAGAAAACTGCCTGCAGAACGACGTTGGATGTAGCTCTGCGAGAAAGCGGCTGGATAAGAGAAACGTCGGCTGTTGAAAACGTAGAAGGCATTCAGGTTCAGCGTCTTCACCGAGAGCTTACCGTCGGGCAGCTCTATGCGCTCCATGCCTTCGTGGTCGTGCCATCCCTTGAAGTTCTTGGCATCCTGATAGATGAAATCAAATCCAAATCTCCTTCCATAACTGTTAAGGTTCATTTCGAAATCACGGTACTTTCCCATCAGTTTGGCTGGGTTAAGGGCAGCATTGAGGGAGACGCCGAGATATCCGACACCCAGACTTATCGTAGTTTTCCTGTTGGCCTCCATCTCCGACTTGAAATGCTGTCCATTGTCTAATCCCTCTGTCTCAATCTTCGCCCCCGACACATTCACCCGGGCCGTAAGCGTCCATTTCGTATCAGGCCGCTTAATATACGCCGTGTCAATATCACCCTTACGATAGTTGACTGTCAGGATGCTGTCTATACGATGAAGGACCGTCTGCGCCCCAACGGGTGCAGTTAATCCTTGAAAGCAGGCAAAAATACAAATAAGTATTTTAACTATTGATATATTTCTTTTCATACTTGATAAACAGCCCATTGGCAGGTTTGGTCCCAATACGCACACATATTGATTATGGGACAAAGTTACGGATTTTTTGTAGTGGCAGAAAATTTATGCATGATTTTTGGTCGTTTGTATAGAAAATATTTTCCTCGACAGATATAAACAAAAGCAAATACTGCCGAAACGGTTAAACAAATCAATATTTTAATCTTGTTTTGGTCTAAGGAATAAAGAAATAATGTGGAGACTTTTTGTATTTGTAATTTTTTTAATATTTGTTAATTTGCGTTAATTTTCACTAAATGGGGGGGGGTAATTTGACTATATGCCAAAAAGGTGGTAATTTTTCAAAAAATTTCAAAAAGTTGGTTATTTGCGACTAAAAGTTCTGCAAATTGACAAAAAAGGATAACTTTGGTTTTTAGGAGATTACACAAATCTTTTGTAATTATGAACTAAGTTCATTCAGAGCGCCTATGGCACCTGGATATTTTATACCATTATTGCAAACCTGATTGTCTATATACGACTTCAGAAATTAAAAAAAATAAAAAATAGTAAAAATAATTGTTTCTTAGGATTAAAAAAAGAATGAAAATGAAGAAAAATTATGTAAAGCCTTGCCTCACTGAGACAACTGTATTTATGCACAACCCCATCCTGACGGGTGGCAGTATTGAAAAGATGGAATATGGCGAATCCAACGTTTTCGAGAGCGAAACTCCAAGTGCAGTAAAAGAAAGAGAAGATGGCGGATGTGGACCTCAAGGATTCGATTCTCTCTGGTAAACATCTTGAGGAGAAAGTCAATTAAAATGAGTATGAACTTTTAAACAATCAAGAACAACATGAATACAAAGAATTTGTTTACGATGGCTCTTGCACTTGTATTTGCAGGTTGCAGCAGCGACGATGCCCCGGAACAGGATCCACAGGAACCTCAAGGAGGTGTTGTAAAGATACCAGTACACATCACAGCGGACGGTGGCAGTGACTCTGCCAGCAAAGCACGCAAGATTCAAGGAACAGATACAGGCAGTGAACTGACATTTGTCTGGGAAGATGAGAAAAAAGACAAAATAGCAGTGTTTGCAGGAGATGGAAGCCCTGCAACCTACAACCTATTTGATAATCTTACTTCAGGTGCAGGCACAAGCAAAGCTGAGTTCGATGGTACACTGGAATACAACCAAACTGCTAACGGTGGCGTTGTTAAAAGCTCAGACACACCTGTATATAGTTATATCTATAATGCCAACATCACGTACAAAGACACTGATTACACCGCGACATTGGATTTGAAGGAACAGGATGGTTCGTTGAACGGCGCACTTGCCCACACGTTTTTCTGGGCAAAAACTACCTTTGGCAACGGAAATGACATTCACTTCTCTTACAAGAACCAGATGTCTATCATGAAGTTCAACATCAGCGACCTCGGCAATGACGTAAATGGTACAGGCTCCGTGACTTTCATCGCCGACACAGGTATGCCCAAATCTGTCACATTCAATATCAAGACTGGTGTATTGACACCAGGAACGGGAACATATGTCAAAGCAACTAATGTTACATTCAGCAATGGTACTGCCACTGTATATCTCGCCATCGCCCCAAACGCCACCGATGCTATCACCAATGCAGAGGTAAGAATTGATGTAGGCGGCAAGACTTATTGGAAGTCATTCAGCAACAAAAATATTTCTGCCAACACCATCAAAAAAGGAAAGCTCTATCCACAGAACGTAAAGAATGCCAAGAAATTGGAAGTGGGTTCCGTGCTCTATGCAGACGGGACATGGGGAACAAAGGCTGAAACTGAACAAGTGGACAAGAGTAAGATTCTCTGCGTTGTCGGCGATATAAATCCTACAGAGGAAGACATTGAGGCAGGCTATCATCATGGCTATGCGATCTACCGCGAAAACCTACCCTTCGGCAAGGACTACAAGTGGGGAAACGAATTCTCAAGTAGTTATAACTCACATATTATTAGTTCTAACTATGTTTCTACCTGCTTTACAAATATAACATATCCAAGTTTTACCCCCAGTAGTAATAACCAGACTGATTTTGTAAATGCCTTGGAAGCCGAGGGTTCGGGTCTTAAACTGACAAAGACCCTAGAAGGACTTAAATGTGGAGTTGGAAGCGGTGAAAATCATGACGCCTTTCCTGCAGCTCACTATGCATATGAACAAACATGGGACGGAAAAACAAAAGGCACACAGCCTTTCCTCCCAACAGCAGGTGAAATGTTCAGGGTACTGACAAACTTAGAAATCCTTAACACTTCTGGAACGTTCAGTTCCCATAACGGTCCTGCTGTACAAACATGGTCATGGGACGTTACGAACTTTGACAAAATGGATACGACATTAAAGCTTAATTGCAAAGATGGAAGCAACAATAGTACCATAAACATGACATTGGACGTAAATCCTGCCACTTCTCTTTCTTATTATTGGACAACAACTGAATATCAACATAATAATGCACTCTCTTTCTATTTGCAAACGAACGCAATTTCGGGTAATTCTAAAATTACGTGAATTCGGTTTAAGATTTATGCAATAAGTCTGCTTTTGTCGATGATTTCAATATTCATTGACGGCTTCTTCGGCATGAAATTGTATGCAATCATGCCGGCCAGCAAGTTAGCTGCGAAGTTATTGACGGAGCGGTGT
>JAZUMZ010000068.1:0-5733 GCA_045603885.1 Bacteroidaceae bacterium
CATGGCTACGATTCCGACTTGAACACCTCGGTGCCGTCGGCGGCTACAATGTTGCGGACGCTGCCCAGATGGTCGGTGAAGGTGTAGTACGGCTGTCCTTCGGTGCTCCCGTCGCTGACGAACAGGACTCCGTCGTCAATATAGCGGAAGAACCTGGAGCTTCCATTCCTGAACTGCACATCCATGTCAGGCAGGTAGAAGCGGGTCCACTCCCGGCCAGTATGGACATCGTCGTAGCAGGACCGGAAACGCTGCCCGTCGGGGGCGTAGTCTATCCTTAGGGTGTTTCCAGCGACCATCCTGTCGACAACATCCAAAGAGCCTGCAAGGGCGTCGCCTGCTGTATGAGCAACAGACGAAGTCGCCAGAACCAGGAATGCAAAAAACATAACGAGGAACTGGCCAGCAGACTGCTTTACGGTTCTGAGAGTCATGGTGTTCTGTCGTAATCTATGGTTTCTTATCGCGGCAAATCAAGTTTCCAGCTGGGCATTTCCGGCCGTCGGCACAGGCGGCGAGCAGCAGTGAGAGAAGCAGCAGCCCGAGGACGGGCAGGCAGGCCCGGATGGGCTGCAGGATGTTGTGTGTCCCTACGTGTTGTTTCATGGGGTTCACATTCACTGTTTCGTCCATCATTTCAGATTTTTCTGCAAACTTACGCAAAAAAATCGAGCTACGCAACAACTTCGCCCAAGAATTTTAGCCGCGGGGCGTCAAACGTCTGCTGTCAAGTGTCCACTGCATCTGCGACATGGTACTCACCGCACCACCACCTTGCGTCCGTCGCGGATGTAGAGGCCACGGTGGGGAGGGGCGTTGAGACGTTGTCTGTACATTGTTTGCTCATTCACGCCAGGGCTGGCTATCTGCCAGCGTAGATGCCAGTGAAAAGGATGGCATGGGTGGTCTGTTCGCTGATAACGAAAACGAATGGGTGGGTGACGTGCATCTCTACTGGCATGCTGATAGGAATCATGCCACCAGCAGTAGCCACTGCCGCCTCGGTACCATCTTCGTTGACACTCAGCCGGGCTTTCTGCTTGAGGTTGCGCAAGCTGACGGACACAGCCTGCCCGTTGGCCGCCAGGCGCACGCCCACCCCTTCGGCTGTGAGTTCGTCCATCCCTAGCGAATCGAGCAGGTCTGCCTGTTGGAGGTCTGTCGCAATGTCGAAGCGGGGCAGTTTCAGGTCGACGTTCGCCATGTTCAGGTTGCTGCACAGCCGTTTAAACAACGAGCCGTCGAGCTGTTGCAGCAGCCGGCGCATGCCGTCGTCCTCACGCGGCAAGATGACGGTCATAGAGTAAGCGCCATTGCCGTAGGGCAGCTGTACTATCTGTAGCCCTTCGTCCTCGGCATAGGCCAGCATGCTCTGCGTGTGCATCATGTTTGCCACGATGCCGTCATTGCCGAATGATTCTTTCCGGGTCTTGTCCTCGTCGAAGCGGCAGTCTGTAGACCACAGTCCCTTGAAGTAGACAGCATTCAGGACGTAAAGAATGTCGACCGGCGAAACGTTTTCTACAATCCTGTCAATCATGCCGTTTGTCCGTTCCAGTGCCCATTGGTTGATCCTGTTCACAGCATCAGGCGAGCTAAAGTCGAGCGTAACAGTCTCTGCCTCATAAAAGTCGGCGGCAGTTCTCAAGAAACTGCTTGACAGTTCGTAGGGGGCACATACGAACAGTGCGCTGCCCTGGCTGAAAGTCACCATTCTGTCACGTCTTGGCAACTGACTAATCAATAGCTTGAAGAACTCATTCGTCTCGTTTATGGAGGCATCGCCCACGCCCAGTGTCTCCTTAATCTGTCCAGCTACCGTCTCCGGCAACTCATTGGCCATCATGCCCAGCACTACAGCCATACTGAGAGGCGACACAATCATATTCTTTATTTCTTTCCCCACGGCCGTTCTCAGCAGACGGAAGGCGAAGTCGCCGCCACGGTCTACATATTTTTGCTGAATGTTCGTCAGCTCGATTTTGTCAACATAGTCCACGGTATCAATGACCCTCGGCTCCACTGCCGGTCCCGTTCGTTCGTCGTCGTGAGAGTTGCAGGCAGTCATCAGGACTGCCGTCATGGGCAAAACCATCCATAAGTGCTTCATTATCTTTTTCATTGTTGCACAAGTATTTCAATTGATTTATTAGTTATTCCCAAATGGAACTATTTCAAACTCAGCTCCTTGACTGACCTCAAAGCTGTCCATGATATTTATTTCGTTTCGCCGTAACAGTCTAAGCTTACCCGATTTGACTATCACATCACCCAATTCTTCGTCAGGATTTATACCTTCTCCAATGATAATGTTCTGTCCTGTTACGTCTTGGTCATAGAGGAAGGTCTCATTCTGTAAAACCATGTCTTCACCTATGGAAATACGCCTGTTGTATGGGCGGTAACCTGGTTTGGACACACACACATTGTAAACGCCATTGAGCAGCTGGTATTCATAAAGATAATTACTGTTTACAATAGGCAAATACATAGTACCACCTATTTGTGTCATGCAAATGGTGCAACTGTCTTCATTTGTCATTACAGTAAAGTCTGTTCCGCATGTGTCGATCCGCACCTGTGTAAAAGAGGCTGGTGCAGACGTGAACACGGGCATTTCAGGGTCGCCTAATGCATTTACGCCCAAAAGAAGCCACCTGTAGGGACTGTAATATGACTGACATTCTCCAACAATCATATTTTTACCACGGGCGAAAGCTTCACCAAAACTTCCACCAGGATTAGTAAATATTTTCTTGAAAATCTCGCCATTAATATGGTTTGAAGCCCCCTGCATACTAATACCGGTACTTGCCCAGCCGGAACGTGAGCATCCAACATAGGCAAGAAAACCGCTGTATTTGTTTCGCATAAAGCCTTCGCTCAGACAGGTGCTTACCGAATCGAATGCATTTGTCAGGCATGCAGAAGTCAACAATATAGTTTCACCAGGATTTTCCAACTCTGTTGCATGAAGTACGTTATAGTTATTTCCTTCGGTCTGCCAGTTTTCTGGGTTGCCATGAGTTTCCACATGTACGAAGCCATAGCCTTGTGCGAGTTGTTGGTTAATATTCGGTGGAATGAAGTCGTAGCCAGCATCACCGCTAAAGTCAGTGGAAGTGTCATAGAACATCTTCTTTTGCCCATTCCAATACGGGGCGATATAGTCGTCGTAGAGCCATTCGCTTTTGTATTGTGTGTCACTTATTGTTTGCCCATTTACAGTGTAATCGTCAAAGAGCTTGTTTCCCGCCATCAATATACTATTGGCATTGGCACCCCATATTGGCGTTCTTTCGTAGGAGGACAATCCGGTTGACAAATTCTGTAGTGCTCTTTCTGTCGTTAACGGCAGCTCTTGTCACATTGATTTCCGGTGTGACATCAACATTGTCACCAATTTCTCCATAAAGCCCGTTCCCATTTGTATCCCAGTTCAGATTACCCATGCAGGCGTAATATAAATCAGCAGGTGCAAGTTTTTCTTTTGTCACCCAGCCGTAAACAGGAATGGGGGAAGTCGAAATCCTAGTTCTATAGGTTAACCTTATGTAGCACATCTGTGCTGGAACGATGCCTACATCACCGCCAAGCAGCACATATTCCAAGACATTATTTTCGTAGAGATCGCTAATGGCCGACTTTATGCGTTCCTGCTGAGTCTGACCAGAATACTGGGTTTCTATTTCTTCGATGGTCATAATCCTTGCTGGCACACCTTTCTGGTGTTTCCAGTATGCCAGGGGAAGGAATGCCTCTTTCAGAGAGTCACACGTAATAATAAGATATTTGCATTGCCAGGGCGTGTTCAAGTCTTGTGGATTTACAGTCAGCCTGTCACAAGAATACAGAGTGTCCATCTCATTTCTATTAATCACCATATCCTCTACTGCATTTCTGATACGTGCGTTTTTGTACTTGACGGCGCTACCCTTTTCCTGGAAAGCATTGTTCTTTTCGGTGGTCAAATTTATTTTCAGATTCTTTGTGAAGTAGAGACTACGTTTCTCAATGTCATATTTGAAAGGATACACATGGAAAGACAGCATCCTGTAACCTCCCATGTCGTGTGAACCAATAAACATTATGGATTCAATTTTTTTACTGGCTTCTTTTGCATCTATGAGGTGTTGTGGCGCTGCTGTTGAACCGTCGGTGGGCGCATAACAGGGCGCGTCGGCAAGGACGATATTGTCGCCAATCAGAGTGTCCGTGCCCAGGACTTCAACGTCTTTGTATGTTTCGCTGTCACCTACCAGAACATATACCAAGATGTGCGGCAGAGCATGTGCTGATTTTTCGGTATTGAAATAAAGCCGATGCGTTTCAGATCTGATTTGCCACTTCCCTTCTTTTGATGGCTCAAGTTTGAAATCTCCAATCTGCAACCTCGGAGACAGATGGCGGATGTGCTCGTTTCTGGCTGACAGTGGAGAGCCACATGTCACCCATAGGAATATCGATAATAAGCAATATTTCATGTCGACAATTGTTTTCGTTTGTATAACAACCCAGATTTCTTTCCCCAGACATCACTCCCCTAATTTAACAGAATCATGCGCTTAGTGTCAATTTCCTGGCCATCAATAACTAGCGAATAGATATACATCCCAGGGGAAAACTGATATCCATTGATTGTGAGACTGGTCATGGAACTGCTAATGGGAACCTGTTTTTGCATTTTACCACTCATGTCGAAAATGCAAATATAGGCATTCCCCGCCCCCTCAGGCAGTAAGAAGCGAATGACAGTATTCTCCCTGAACGGATTGGGCGTGTTCTGATAGAGCATGGCTTTCCTTGGTGCGATTGAGGTGTCAAGCCCAGCAGGCTTCATTTTCCCGTTCTCCATCATAGCCTTTCTGACGTTTGAGTCCTCCAGCTCTTGCTTCAATTCCTGGATGGAGCGGATCAGTATCGGCACGAGCTCGGTGTAGTTAACGACCAAATATCCGTCCTGACCTTCCATAACCAGCTCAGGATATATTTCACGCAGTTCTTGTGCTGAGACACCATAATGATGACCCAGGGAGCGTTTCATAGTGGCACGTTCTGCCTTTTGCATACTGTCCGATGCTATCACCTCTCTTTCAGGAGCATTCAGGTCATACTCAATAATGTTCAGGTTCAGCAGATTATTCAGGGCAGTACCATGCTCTTGGGCTGTTTCACATAAAAGAGTAACATTTTCCTTCAATCGTATGTCTGAAAGTTGATAGACCGAAGATGCTGTGAGAGTACCGTCAACATACGTGGCACCGTCAAAATAGCCTGCATAACTGCCGTTAACAGCATTTGGCTCACTCGTGGTTGAACCATATACACCTGCTCCATTGTTTGAAGTCCAAAGACACCCGGCAACACCGAAATTCCGACCCTGCATGGCTCCACCAGCTGTTCCCCAGACACCTACAGCTCGGCCTGAAGAACTGCTGCTATGCTGCCGTGCATTTCCATATATACCAATACTGCTTTTTGTGGTGTTGTAGTTATATCTATCGGCATGAACCCCCATCGTATACGCGTTGAAGTCCCCAGGAACCACGTATGGATAGGGACTGTTACCTACGCCCAGCATGGCATGACCGTCGATATACTCATCCTTAATGTAGACACAGCCGTCAGAAGCAACCTTCAGTTGAGCTGCTACTAATTCTGAGATTGACAAAAACAGTACAAACAAAAAAAGCCTTTTCATGATAAAAGTCGGAGGCCAAGCGGTCTTAGGAA
>JAZUMZ010000069.1:0-11728 GCA_045603885.1 Bacteroidaceae bacterium
TCAAAGAATATTTATTTTCGCTTTTTTAGTCATTCTCTTCATTCTCATCCGCAAACTGATGCATGAGCTAATCCAACTGTTCTGATTCCTTTATTTCTCAGATTTGGGATATAGCATGTCGCGGAGTTGCTGCTGATATATCTCTTCTGGAGTTTGCGGATTGTTGAGTTTGTTTAGTGATTAATTCTGTTGCTATGGGTTAAGGATTCAACGGAGTCAGAGGATATACTATGTTCACGATAAAGATATTGGCAGCCAGGATTATCAGATTCATAAGGAGGCCAATGCGCATGAAGTCACTGAAGCGGTAGCCCCCTGGATTGTAAACAAGCATGTGGGTGGGAGACCCGATTGGCGTGGCGAAACTGGAGCTTACGCTGATCATCAGGGCAATGAGGAAGGGATAGGGCTCGTAGCCTAATTTCTCGGCGGCCTCATACATGATGGGGAAGAACATTGCGCCGGCTGCTGTGTTGGAGATGAACTCAGTGACAAAGGTGCCGACCAGGCATATAGCGGTCATAACCACAATGGGGTTGGTGCCACAGACATCGAGGATGCCAAAGGCCATACGTTCGGCAATTCCGGTCTTTTGTATGGCCAGGCCAAGGACTACACTGCCGGCAAATACCATAAGGATGTTCCAGTCAATCGACTTCATGGCTTGGTCTGAACTGCAGCAGCGAAGCAAGAGCATGGCTGCAGCGGCAAGGAAGGCACATTGGAGAAGAGGAATGACACCCGTAGCTGAAAGCACAACCATCGTTAACATAACGATAGACGAGAGCAGTGTCTTTGTGCCCACGTTTATCACCTCTTCGCCTAAGGTCAGTCCGTGGGTTTTGGTCAGCTCTTTGATTTTGTCGATTTGACCGGCAAATACCATGTGGTCGCCTCCCATGATGAATTCGTCCTTGTCGATGGGAACTTTTGCGTTGTCAAAGTGGTGCATACGGATAAGTTTTCCGCCTTCAACGTCGAGAAGACCTGAATAGCCAAGTGTCTCGCCGATGAACTTGTTATCTGAAGGCACCAACAGCTCGACGGTGTATTCAGCAGTGTCACCGCTGTCCGATTCAGGAGCTTTGCGGTCAGGCAGCAGACGGCGCATAGCGATGACAGAGAGCACACCTACAAAGAGGCAGAACAAGCCAGGAATCGTGGTGGACAGCACGTTCATCGTCTGTCCTGTCGAATTATTGTATAGTCCGGAAATAATCAGGTTGGGTGGGGTGCCGATAAGCGTGCACACACCTCCCATACCAGATGCGTAACTCAGCGGGATTAACAACTTTGAAGGTGAGATGTTCAACTTCTTCGACCACATTTTCACTATGCTTACGAAGAGTGCGACCACGGTTGTATTACTTAGGAACGAGCTCAAACCGGCCACAGGCAGCATTAGTCGCACGACGGCCTTCCTGTAGCTTTTCGGTTGTCCCAAAAGGTTCTTTACAATCCATTGTAACACACCGGTGTGGGCAAGGCCGGCGACCACTACGAACAGAACTCCGATGACAACCACAGATTCTGAGCTGAAACCGGAAAAGGCTTCCTTAGCGTCAAGCACTCCTGTCACAAACAAAATTCCGATAGCGGCAAGAAATACAAGGTCAGAGCGTAATTTGGTAAACAGCAGGACAGTGAACATTGAGAACACCGTAAGGATGGTTATCCATGCATTGAGGCTGAAGCCCCAGAAAACAACTGATTCCATAAACCTATAAATAAGGTTTTGGGTTCAATCTGTTAGTGAATTTCAAACAGATTGAAGAATCCTGTCATCATAAATACTTTTTTGATGTCATCGCTTATATGCTTGATAACGACTTTTCCTCCTTTGGCAGAAGCCTCTTTGCGGATGGTCAGCAACAGTCGGAGCCCTGAGCTGCTGATATATTCCAGCTGGCTGAAGTCCAAGGTGATGATTTTGTCGGCATTCTCCAATAATGGAGTGATTTCTTGGGCAGCACTTACTGATGCTGGTGTGTCAAGACGTCCGCTTACCAAGGCGTACATGCCACCGTCTTTTTCTTTAACTTCGAAAATCATAGCTTCAAATATTTAATTGTTTAGTTTTTTTCTCAGAGTCAGAACATTCTTGCCTTCCTGTAGTCTTTCGTAGTTGATGGAGTCCATAATCTGTCGGAACAGGTGGATGCCAAGACCACCGATAGGACGTTCTTCGGTTGGAAGTGATGTGTCGATTTCACCCATTGCGGTGGGATCAAACGGCTTGCCCATGTCGGTAATGGTGAATTTAAGTCGTGAGTCGTTAGCCTGGGCCTCTATATGGATATCACCTGTGACGTCGTGTGGATAGGCGTAATTCATCACGTTGACAACTGCTTCCTCAATAGCCAGGTTCATTTGCATTGTTGTTGATGAGTCGAAGCCCACGGCCTCGCACACCTCATCCACGAACTTTGTCAGCTGGGGAACCTGTTGTATATCGTTCTGCAATGTCAATTTACGTGACAGTAGCACGTCAAGTTGTTTCTTTGAGTATTGTATGGCAAGCATCGTCAGGTCGTCACTCTGGTCTGCATTGCCTACAAAGGTGTTCACTGTGTCAGACATATGCTCGATGAGAGACTTGGGGGTGATTGGATCAATGCTATGAACCTCTTCCCTCATCCTGTTATCGCCATACTGTTTGTGGGTTTCATTCTCTGCCTCGGTCAGTCCATCTGTATAGAGGAATATCGTGGTTTGAGGATGGATCAGCATTTTCTGCCCCTCAAACTTCCATCTTGCAGTTATCCCCAAAGGCAGGTTGGAATTGCATTGAAGATTTAGAATTTTTGATTTAATCTCATTCTCAGAGTTTGCAGTTGCGGAGAGATTCTCTGTTTGACTTTTGGGGTGTTCTATTAATAAAGGGGAGCAATGGCCTGCGTTGCAGTAGCGCAGACGGCCCGTGGGCAGGTCAAGCACACCCATAAACAGGGTGACAAACATATTTGTGTCGTTCATTTCGGCCATTGAGTCGTTCATCTGTGTAACTATGCGCTCTGGATTTGACTCATGAGATGAAACTGTGCGGAACAGGCTTCGCGTGACTGCCATCACAAGAGAGGCGGGGACACCCTTGCCGCTCACGTCACCGATGCAGAAAAATAGTTTCTCATCGCGGATAAAGAAGTCGAAGAGGTCGCCGCCTACCTCCTTGGCGGGAACGAGCAGGCCGAATATCTCAACATCGTCACGGTCAGGATAGGGAGGGAATGTCTTGGGAAGCATACCCTTCTGTATCTCACTGGCAATGTGAAGTTCTCTGGCCATACGCTCTTTCTCTGCGTTCACATTCTGAAGATGAATGGCGCTACGAGCGGCACGCCATATTATATATCCCAGAAGAACCATACCTACGAGCATCAGCAAGAAAAGGTTGAATCCAACTTGCCGCAAAGTGTGGAATATCTCGCGGTCGGAGCAGACAACGGCCATAGACCATCCTGTGTTGTCATCCATGCGGGAATAAAACACGTAGTTTTTCTCACCATTGTCGTCGCGCACTTCTGCCTGTCCACTTTGACCTGCCATCATTTGTCGGTTAATCTGGTTTACTGTAGTATCCTCCATGCCTGACGTCACCTCGGTGATGGTCTTGCGCATCACCAGACTGTCTTGGGGACAGGCCATAATCTTACCTGTGCGTGATAGGAGCAGGTTGTAGCTGGAAGGATAGATGTGGTGGGCGTTTATCAGATCCGACAACCAGTCGAGTGAAACATCGGCTGTGAATATGGCTACTATCCTTCCATGAGAATCGCGGATAGGTAGGCTGAATGTTGACATCATCATCTCGCCGCCGCCCTCGTCGAAGTAGGGCTCGCTCCAGTGGCTGCGGCCTGATTCCATGGGTGATGTGTACCATTCCATTGAATGGTAGTCGTATTGGTCGGTGCCCAATTGTTTGCTCGTTGTGGTACCGTCATGCTTGTAGGTATATGGAGAGAATTGCCGACCTTTTCCTTTATAGTAATATGGTTCGAATGCCACGGCACTGCCGACGATATACTTGTTGTCCGCAAGAAGCTTCTGTGTAATGGGCAGTATCGAGTCGGGTTCTCCAAGATTTTGTTCCACAGCCCATGCCATATTCTCCACTGCCACCTCCACAGCGGTCATTACAATTCTGATTTCAAGACCTTTCACCCTCAGTTCGCTCTGGGCACGGTATTCGACACCTTCCTGAATCCCTTTTTTGGCAAACCAGTATTGCACGCCACTCGTCAACTCCACCAGCACGGCTGCTGTGACAATGACTGCCATGCTGGTTTTTGAACGAAGAGACTTGGGCATTATTCGTTTCATCTTTTTATACATGTTATCTGTTTTTTTTCGGAAATGATATGCGTGACAAACGAACGAGTGATAAATTCAAACCGCCAACCCTTTAGGGGGCTTGGCGGAAGAATAATATTATAGTATATGAATATACGTCAGGATATTTTATTTTCCAGCTATGATGTTGATTATAGAAACGACGTCAGAGATGTTGATCTTTTGGTCGCTGTTGAGATCAGCTTTCTCGTCATAGCCACCTTTGGCGATGATGTTGATGGTCTCAACCACGTCGGTTATGTTCACTTTATCGTCTTCGTTCACGTCGCCGGGGATGACAACCTTGGGAGGTTGGGTGTGCTCCGTGATTGAGGTGAGCTCGGCACCGGTCTGATTGTCGGTGATGTGGAGGTTGAAAAAGAATGTGGCTTTGCCCACTTTGCCGTTTTTCTTGTAGCGTATTGCTTGGGCTATGCGGTAGGTGTCGCCGTTTTTAAGGGCGCCTGGTTTCTGACCGATTGTGAATGTCAGGGTTGAGGGGGTGAACTCTGAGTAAACATACCCGTCGCTGAAACTGCTTACGGCACCAGAATCCTTGAACCAGTGGCCGTAGCCGTTGGCGGTTGAGCCGCTTGAATATACGGATCCGCTCTTGGGGTTGCAGGCATAGAATTTGCAGGTGCCGTCGGCGGGAGCTGATGTGGACCAGGCTTTTATGCAGCTGCTGATCTCCTCACCGGGCTTTTCCATCTGGAATGCGGTTGACAGGGCAGTGATGGCATTGCCCGACAACGAGAGGCTCGTACCGCTGTAGGCCGTACTGCTGGCATTGAAAAACACGTCAAACTCATACTCCACGTTGGCTACATCACGTCCGTCAATCGTGCCGGAGGCATATACTGTGGCGCGTGAGCCGATGTCTGTGTTGTGAAGCTTGAATGAGTATGGCCATTGGTCATCGTTGGCTATGTTTTCATCCCATTTGTGCTGAATATAGTTTTTTAGAGATGGAGCCACCACAAGCCACATCTGCTGTGTGCCTTCTGGTACGGTGAAGCTTACATCTACTGTCTTCTCTCCGGAACCGGTGCCATATACCTCATCCTCAGAGAAATATTCGCGGCTGCCGTCTTTTTTCAAAACAACGTATCCCAACCGGAAACCGCGGTTTGATGAGCTGATACCGTTGTAGTATGTGCGTTCTACGGTTGCGAATCGGTCGCCGTTAAAATATTCCACGGGGTCGGCGTCGGCAAGTTTGCTGGCAGGGCGCATGGCGGTGAAACTTGTCGTTATCTCTGTGCCTGCGGGTTTCGTCTGGAGAGGGATGATATTGAAACCGGTGCCTTGGGGACAGCTGGAGTAGGCCACTTGATATGTGCTGTCGCCAATCATAGAGCAGGCATATCTGAAGTTTCCGATATAGCCGTCGCGGTATGGGGCGCATTTTTCCATGTCGTAGGTGGCTGCGTGCATGGCGAAATCGAAGTGCAGCTTGTAGAGCTCTGCCACGCTCAGACCCTTGAGAGACATAAGCGCCTCATTGAAGTCGGATGCCTTGGTCACAGGATGATTCCATACTTGATAGACGGTCTGTATGTCGCCGTAGTTTTCGCAGAGCCAAATCAAGAACATATAAGCTTGATAGCGGTGCCACTCGTGGCTGAACGCCATATTGTGGGTGTTGGCGAAGAAATCGCCCGTTCCACTCTCCGTAAACACTTCGTTCGGGTAGGAGTAGAGTGCCTGCCAGTTGGCTGTGGTCTCCCAAATAGCGGCGCCGTTGCCTATGGCGTCGTGGAAACCGGTGTGACAGCCAGATATGCTCCCTTGTTTGGAGTCGTCGCTGTAGCACATATAATGGAAGGCGTGCCCTACCTCGTGGGCTACGGCGGCGCCAACCGGTTTGCTGGTCGCGGGATTCAGCCACAATGCGGGAACCACAAAGTCATAGCCTGAGCCGTAGCAGGTCCAGGTGGTGGTGTGGTTGAGACATACAATAATTTTGTATTTGTTGACATTCGACGTGGACGATGAGCCGAATCCTAGTGCCTCGGTCTCATGTTTGTAGAATGTCTCAAGACGCTCTTTCATGTAGTCAAGGTCGAAATAATAGTAGTTCGAAGATGGAAGTTTATTGGGAGCGGTGCTTCCCCAGCCTTTGTCCCAGAAGATGATGAAGTTGTCGGTCTCCATGCTTCTCGACTTCGACCATGTGTATTTGTTGTTTGGATCGCTCTCGGCGTAAAGTAGAGTGTCTGATGGATTAAAGTGCAGCCACTCGTAGGGAATATAGACACTTTTTTGGGCGAGAGCCAGTTGGGTAATTATGCCCGTAATTACAGTTAGTAGTAGTCTTTTCATCGTTATGGTTATTTAGTAGCGTTTTATTCTTCTGGTTTTGTCAGCTCAGGATATGTGATACGTGTGTGGTATATAGTCTTGAGTCTGTCTTTTAAGGCTTTACGGGCGATTTGGAGATCCTTGAAAGTGATGTTGCTGTCGTCGAAGAATCCGTCGTCAACCTGAGACTGGACAATCTTATCAACAAGCGACGAAATGCCTTCCTCGGTGTATTCACTCAGGCTCCGGGAGGCGGCCTCAACTGCATCAGCCATCATCAATATCGCCTCTTCCTTGGATTCAGGGTTCGGACCGGGATAGGTGAACAACGACTCGTCAACCTCTTCGTCGGGGTGTTGGTTCTTGTAGGTGATGTAGAAGTACTTCACCTTGCCTTTGCCGTGGTGGGTTAGAATAAAACGCTTGATTACGTCGGGAATGTCGTAGTGCTCTGCAAGTTTCACTCCTTCGGTCACATGTCCGATTATCACCTCTGAGCTCTTTGTAGGGGATATGCGCTCGTGGGGGTTGATGCCCGACTGGTTTTCTGTAAAGAAAACAGGACGGGAGAGCTTGCCGATGTCATGGTACATGGCGCCTGTTCTCACGAGTTGGACGTTGGCGCCAACCTTGGTGGCTACCTCAGATGCCAGAATCGCCACCTGTGTGGAGTGCTGGAATGTGCCGGGAGCTTCTTCCATCAGCTTCTGGAGCAGTGTGTTGTTGGTGTTGGAGAGCTCCACAAGTGTCACCTCTGAGGTGAAACCGAAGAATTTCTCCATCAGCCAGAACAAAGGATATGTGAAGAGTAAGAGCAATCCGCTTACAATAAGCCAGTAATACGGGTCTCTCTCGAAGTGGTCGTGAGTGAAGTCGGCATTGGAGATCATCTCAAATGTGAAATGGGTGGCGAGCATCGTGAGTGTGACAATAAACACGGTGCTTACTATCTGTGAGCGCTGGGTCATCTGACGAAGTGTCTGGACTGCCACCATTCCTGCTATTATCTGAATAAGCAGAAACTCGTATGGGATTCGCATGCATATTGAGGCGATGAGCACGGTGCCGAGATGGAAAACAAAGGCGACGCGTGAGTCAAGGAACACGCGGATGATTACTGGAATCATACAGAACGGCACAATGAAAATGTGCAGAAGGCGATGTTCAATCATCGTGGAGCTTAAAGCACAAAATACCACGGGAAGAATAAACAGCATGAGGTACGCCCTCACATTGTAGAAGTAGTCCTTGCGGAAGATGTACAGGAAAGAGTTGAGCACCAACATGATGATAAGCACGAGCAAAATCTGGCCGAGAATTGTCTTGAGCGGACGCTCGTCGCTTGTGCGCTTGGACATTTCTTTCTCGTAAGCCAGCAGCTTGGCCTGCTTTTCCGCTGTCACAATCTCACCACGGTCGATGATACGCTCGTTTTCCAGTACGTTGCCTATTGTGGGAGACAAGGAGTCTTTTTTAGCGATAAGCTCCTGCTCAGACTTGCGGTGGTCATATACCAGGTTGCCCTCTAAAAGGGTGTTGAGATTCAAGGCCGAGAGGAATTGCTTGTGAAGTGTGTCTGCTATAGTGACCTCGTCCCACACCGGATTCATAATCTTTTGGTAGGCTCCCTGGATGGAGTGGATCTTCTCTATGCTAACAGGGGGACGCTGGATATTGTTGTCCAATATGCGGATATATTGGGTCGTGACATGTTTAAGGCTGTCATAGCTCTCCTGTGAGATCACGCCTTCGTTGTAAACACTGTCCAACGTCCTGAAAAGATCGCTTACATAATGGCTTATAGGGGCTTCTGAATAGCGGTCGTTGTTGTCTATCAGCTTTTGGGTGGCATTCTGTATGCGAATCTTAACGGTGTCACGAACAGCCTCTTTGTAGTTGAAATAAGGCTCAAACGTGCGGTCAACACTGTCTTTCTTCACCTGAAGCTCATCTTCGTCCATGTTTATGTTGAATTTGCAGGCCGAGATGAGAGGAGGGTGGTTCCACACATCGCCAATTTCAATATCTTCGAATTTTATCTTGCCGGGGTTGGGAAGGAAATAAACGATAAGGGCAACAGAAGCTACAAGCACTATTAAGCGGTTGATCCACTCATAGCGCTTCAGCCTCTGAGCTGAAAGCTTCTGCTTTTTCAGCGTCTTTGCCAAGACGGGGTCAGAAGAGCGCCCCAACAGTTTGTTTATTATCGGCAACATATATTCGAGGTTTTTATCATACTCCCATCAGATATCGCTTAAAGTCATCGAAATCCTTGCTCATCTCCACACTTTGCTTCTTGCCTTGCATAAAGGCGGCGAGCTTAGCGGGTATCTGGGTGTCGCGACCGGTGATGGAATCTACTGTCTGCTTGAATTTGGCCGGGTGGGCGGTCTCTAAAAAAACACCGTATTCTCCGTCTCGCAAACCTTCTTGCAGGGCGCGGAAACCACAGGCGCCGTGGGGATCGCACAGGTAGCCGGTGCGTTCAAGAACATCACGTATGGTGTCGGCTATATCGCTGTCGCTGTAGGTGGCGCCGCTGATATCTGAGCAGATCGCTTCGTGAGACTTGCCGTAGAGGTCATAGACTCGTGCGAAATTAGACGGATCTCCCACGTCCATGGCGTTGGCTATCGTCTGGACGGATGCTTTGGGATTGTATTCGCCAGTCTTGAGGAACTGGTAGAAGATGTCGTTGGAGTTGTTGGCGGCTATAAAACGTTTCACAGGCAGTCCCATTCGTTTGCCGAACAGTCCTGCGCAGATGTTGCCGAAGTTGCCGGAAGGCACACATATAACCAATTCATCACTCTTGCCAATACGTTTCATCTGGGCATAGGCGTTGAAATAGTAAAATGCCTGGGGAAGGAAACGTGCCACGTTGATGGAGTTGGCAGAGGTGAGCCTCATCTTGCGGTTCAGCTCATCGTCCATAAAGGCGGATTTCACAAGACGCTGGCAGTCGTCAAACACGCCGTCAACCTCGATGGCGGTGATGTTCTGCCCAAGCGTGGTGAACTGACACTCTTGAATAGCGCTTACCTTTCCCTTTGGATAGAGCACATACACATGGATGCCGTCAACGCCTAAGAAACCGTTGGCTACGGCGGAGCCGGTATCACCGGAGGTGGCCACCAGCACGTTCACTGTGCTGTCGCTGCCTCCCTCTTTCTTTATGAAGTATTGAAGCAGACGAGCCATAAAGCGGGCACCTACATCTTTGAACGCTAGGGTGGGGCCGTGGAAAAGCTCTAAAGAATATATGTGGTCGGTCACAGGAACGACCGGGCAGTCGAACGACAGGGTGTCACATACTATGCGGCGTAGGTCAGCCTCTGGCACATCCTCTCCGAAAAAGGCTTGTGCCACAGTGCAGGCGATCTCCTGGAACGACATCTTGTCGATATTATCGAAAAAATCCTGCGGCAGGGAGTTTATGCGCTCGGGCATGTAAAGCCCCCTGTCCTCTGCAAGTCCTTTTACAACAGCTTTCTCCAATGTTGCCACAGGTGCCTTGCCATTTGTGGAATAATATTTCATATAAGTTAAAAGTGAATAGTTAAAAGTGAATAGTTTTATTTGCCATCTTCAATCTTACATTCTAACATCTCATAAATTCCCTCATAAACTCATCTTTCTCAAGCAGTCCGTAAGAGCCTTTTTGACAGGACTCCTCATCCAAGGTCTGAACCTCGTCGGCTTCTATGCCTGGGGCATAGATAAGGAACGGCACCGGCTCGTTGGTGTGGGTACGGAGAGCCACTGGAGTGGGGTGGTCGGGCAGGACGGATATGGCAACACCTTCACCGACAGACGATACAGGGTGGAGCGGGTCGAAATCCTCCAATTTGCCGTAGATAGCCTCGAATATGGGCTTTACCGCACGTTGGTCCAGATATTCTATGGTCTTGAGCTTGAGCTCCAGATTGCCGTCATGGCCGGCCTCGTCGCTTGCCTCGATATGGAGATAAACGAAGTCGTCAGTCTTCAGCGCGTCAATCGCTGCCTGGGCCTTACCTTCGTAATTTGTGTTGTAAAGTCCGGTGGCGCCATCCACGTCGATGCATCTCAAGCCTGCCAGCTTACCGATTCCTCTCAGCAGGTCAACGGCTGTGATTACCGCGCCGTGGCGTATTGACGGATAGGTCGTTGTGAGAGGGGTCATCTTTGGTCGGTAGCCGCCGGCCCACGGCCAGATGCTGTTGGCTGGGTCTTTGCCTTCTGATATACGTCTTAAATTCACAGGGTGATTCCTGAGTAACTCCTGAGACTTGATTATGAGGTTGTTAATCAGGTTGGCAGTGGGTTGAGCCTCGGGCACCTTCGCTTTCACGAGCAACGGCTCCCATGCCTGTCCAGGCACATCGTGGGGTGGGGTGCAGTCCAAACGCTTGTCGCCACCTTTGATCACAAGCAGGTGGCGGTATTGTATGCCGGTGTGGAACCGCACAGTGTCGCTGCCCAACTCCGATTGCAGGTGTTTTATCAGCTGGTCTGCCTCCTCAGTACTCAGGTGGCCGGCAGAGTGGTTCTTTATGTGGTCGCCCTCTATGCAGATGAGATTGCAGCGTATAGCCATGTCCCCGTCATCCAGCTCCACACCTATGCTTGCGGCCTCAAGCGGACCGCGTCCTTCATAAACTTTCTCCTGGTCATAACCCAGAATGGCGGAGTTGGCAACCTCGCTGCCGGGGTGGAAGCCGTCGGGCACGGTCTTCAACATGCCGCAACGGCCCATGCGGGCAAGGGCATGGATATATGGAATGTCGGCATACTGGAGGAGTGTCTTGTCGCCAAGACTCTCGACTTTCCAGTCTGCCATTCCGTCGCCTAATATGATTATGTGTTTCATCACATCAGATATTTGCAATTCTCATGATGTCGGCAAACACACCTGCTGCTGTGACGCTCGCACCGGCTCCATAACCCTTTATAAGCATGGGATGCTCATGGTAGCGGGCTGTGGTGATAAGAATTATGTTGTTGGAGCCCTCAAGGTCGTAGAACGGATGGTGTTCGTCAACCTCCTGAAGCTCAACCCTTCCTTTCCCTTTCTCCAGCGTGGCGACAAAGCGCCATTTTTTCTTGCCTGCCT
>JAZUMZ010000070.1:0-11598 GCA_045603885.1 Bacteroidaceae bacterium
CAATGACCTTGAGTCGCTCGCCATGTCATATCCTGGCGTGACCAAGACCTACGCCATCCAGGCCGGACGCGAGTTGCGTGTGATTGTCGGAGCCGACAAGATCAGCGATGCCGAGACCGAGACCCTGAGCACAGAGATTGCCAAGAAGATCCAAGACGAGATGACCTATCCCGGACAGGTTAAGATCACTGTGATCAGAGAGACACGCGCCATCAGCTTTGCAAAATAAAACCAAAGACTTTAAGTTTACCATTCTTCTATAAAGATTGACAATCATGAGGTATTGCCTGTTTGCCACATACTTGATGTTCGCGACTGTCGCCTTCGGACAGGATGAGGCGCCCGACAGCACTGGAAGCCGTCTGATCAGCGACATGCGATATAATCTGGAACTGAGCGGAGGCGCCGGTACCGGCGACCACGCTCCGTTGTGGATTCAGTCGAACCGCTATGGCATTGAGTCTGCCGAGCCGACATCGGCATACATGCGAGCCGGAATTTTCAGATCTACAGACGCTGACTCGCTCTACAAATGGCGATATGGCTATGGAGCCGATATTGCAGTGGCTGCCAACCACACGTCCACCCTCATCATACAACAATTATACGGAGAGGTGAGGTGGAAGCACGGACTGTTGACCATCGGTGCGAAAGAGCGTCCGATGGAGTTTAAGAACAACCGTCTCAGCAGCGGATCACAGACACTGGGCATCAACGCACGCCCGATACCTCAGGTGAGGATAGAGTTGCCTGAATATTGGACTGTTCCCTATACCAAAGGATGGCTTCAAGTGAAAGCACATTTGTCATACGGAATAATGACTGACAAAAACTGGCAACATGATTTCACACACCGCCAGTACCGCTATACAGACAACGTGCTCTTCCACAGCAAGTCGGCATTTTTCAGGATTCAGAACGACGACTATGACTATCCTTTCTCCGTGGAATTCGGAATGGAGATGGCAAGCGAGTTCGGAGGCACCAGCTACATCCCGGAGAGAGACGGGACCGTTACGGTGAGCAAGAACTCACATAACCTCAAATCGTTTTTCAACGCGTTCATCCCAGGTGGTTCTGACCCATACGAGAAAGGCACCATTTATGCCAACGAGGAAGGCAACCAATTAGGTACATATATGCTGCGGCTGAACTACAACAAGAAAAAATGGCGTGGCAGTCTGTACTTTGAGAAATTCTTTGAGGATCAGTCAGGACTGTTCATGGTTGACTACGACGGCTACGGCAAAGGGACTGAGTGGAAGAAGAAAAAACGAAAGAAATTTCTTCTTTACGATTTCAAGGACATGATGCTCGGACTGGAGTACGAGCGCAAGAACGGCACTTGGTTCCGGTCACTCGTGATGGAGTATCTCTACACAAAATATCAGAGCGGTCCGGTATATCATGACCACAACGCCGGACGGTCGGATCACATCGGCGGCATCGACGAATATTACAACCATAATATCTACCCTGGATGGCAACACTGGGGCCAGGCTATCGGAAACCCGCTATACTACTCACCAATCTACAACGAGGACGGACAGCTGAGATTCAAAAACAACCGCTTCATGGCTTTCCACATCGGAATCAGCGGTGAGCCCACTCAAGAAATCTCATACCGACTTCTCGCAACTTGGGAAGAGGGACTTGGCACTTACCGGATGCCGTTCAACAACAAAGAACACCAGCTCAGTTTTCTGGCAGAGACCACCTATAAGCCCACATGCAGGAGACTTCGCGGCTGGGATGCCACATTGGGTGTGGGACTGGATTTAGGAGATATAATAGGCGACAATCTCGGTATTAACCTGAGAATAAACAAACGAGGACTTCTGACTGGAGGAAAACGCAGAAAAAGATGAAAACCGCAAAAATCATAACAGCATTAATCTTTGCTACCGTCATGACAGTATCCTGCAAACTGGAGAACTCACACAATGGTGCACTTGACGGCTACTGGAAACTATATGCAGTGGATACACTCGCAAATGAAACGACAAGCGACCTCGGCTCATCAAGCATATTCTGGGCTGTAGAGAAGGACATTCTCATGGTCCGGGACAACAATGATGAGGTAAGACGCGAATATGTGTTCCGGTTTGAGCATACCGACAGCACCCTTCGCCTTTGGGACGCGCAACTATACGACAAAAAGGCGGGTAGCCAGGCCGTTGAGGATGCCGCCGAACTCGCGAAATACGGTATCAACAAAACAGAAGAGACATTTACGATTGACCACCTGACATCCCGGCGCATGGCCTTGAGCACCAATGAACTGAGACTAAGTTTCAAGAAGCTGTGATGCTCCACAATCAGACACAACAGACACAACGTCACCACATACTTGAATAATTATGACAAAAGACGACCTGGTTTCGATTATCATGCCGACATATAATTCCGCAAAGTTCGTGAAGGAAAGCATTGAGCACATACTCAATCAGACTTACACGAGCTGGGAACTTATAATCACCGACGACAACTCCAAGGACAACACACGGCAGATAGTCCAGGAATATGCCTCAGAGCATCGCAACATAAAATATTTCTTCCTCTATCAGAACATGGGTGCAGGATATTGCCGCAACAACTCCATAAAACACGCACAAGGACGGTATATAGCTTTCTGCGACAGCGATGACCTGTGGCTGCCCCAGAAGTTGGAGCGGCAAATGAAATTCATGCACGAGAAGCAATGTTGCCTTTGCTACAGCAGTTATTTCTGCTGCAACGAGAAGTCTGAGCTGACAGGAGTGGTAAAGGCACCTCCCACACTGACACTCAAAGACATGAAACACGACAACAAGATAGGATGTCTGACAGGCATGTACGACACAAGCCTATATGGAAAGTTCTACATGCCGCCAATCCGCAAACGACAAGACTGGGCCATGTTCCTCAACATACTGAAGAAATGCAAGGTGGCATACGGAATTACAGATGAGCTGGCAACATACCGAATACTCGACAACTCCATCTCAAGGAAGAAATTCACCCTGCTAAAATACAACGCGGAGGTTTACCGCAGTATTTTCGGATATTCAAAGATCAAGGCATATTCCTACCTTTACATCATCTTTATGCCGACCTACTTCATAAAGCAGATCAAAAACTCACACCATTCCAAGAAGCTGCTTCGAAAAATGAAGAAGAACCACGAGATTTGACACTCACCAATATGGATTTTACAAAATTGAGCCAAGACGCTGTTGACTTGCTTAAACAGCTGATTTCCATTCCAAGCATAAGCCGTGAAGAGGAAGACGCGGCCAACCTGATTGAGACCTACCTGAAGTCAGCCAATTGCGACGTCCACCGCCATGGCAACAACATTTGGGTTTTGAGCGACGATTTTGACAATTCCACCCCTGCTATACTTCTGAACGCACATATTGACACTGTGAAACCTGTATCGGGGTGGGTTCATGACCCATTCACACCAACGTCGGAACCCGACGGACGCATTATAGGCCTGGGCTCAAACGACTGTGGAGGCGGGCTCGTGGCACTGATGCATGTGTTCCTCGCATTACGAAAAGACATCCACAATCTCGTTTTTCTTGCATCGTGTGAGGAGGAGGTGTCGGGCAAAGGAGGTGTAGAGAGCGTCATTCCTCTGCTTCCCGAGATTGCATTCGCCATTGTGGGAGAGCCCACTGGCATGGAGCCGGCTATCGCGGAGAAAGGTCTTATGGTCATAGATGCCGTGGCACATGGAAAAGCCGGACACGCCGCTCGACATGAGGGCGTAAATGCCATTTACGAAGCTATTGATGACATCCAGGAGCTTCGTGAGAACCACTTCCGTAAACAAAGCCCGTTGCTCGGCTCTGTAAAGACAAGTGTTACAATCATAAACGCCGGCACACAGCACAACGTGGTTCCCGACGAATGCCGTTTCACCATTGACGTGAGAAGCAACGAGTGTTATTCCAACCAAGAGATTTTCAACACGTTAAGCACGCACTTAAAGAGCGAGCTGAAAGCCCGCTCTTTCCGCCTCAACTCATCGTCGATCAGCGAGACACACCCGTTCGTACAGAAGTGCGTCGCAATGGGTAAAAAGCCTTTTGGCTCCCCCACACTATCCGATCAGGCCTTGATGCCTTTCCCATCCCTAAAGATGGGTCCTGGCGAGTCGTCACGTTCCCACACCGCCGATGAGTTCATTCTCATCAGCGAGATTGAGAACGCAATCCAGACCTACTACGAGCTGCTGAAAGACTAAAACTCATTCCGTCTGTTCTTCTTTTTCCGCTTTATCATCGGAGTCATCCCCAAAATGGTAGCGTTTCGGCATCATCATTGCACGTTCTATCATGGCTTCATTGCCAAAGTAATTCTGCCCGAAGCGATTCATGTTAGTTCTGCCGCCTATGGCTGCCGCACAGTTCATGGCATAGATGTCATCTGGATGGCTCTCGATGCGCTTCAGACATGATATATAGCACATTTTGCGGTATTCATTATAATACTGGTTTGGGATGGACGAATCCCTGGAACTGCCGAAATTCAATCCTTGGACGATTGCCCTCCATGTAACCCAGATCCGATGCAGGAGAGGGCTATATTTTCCACCCTCCATCAGAGCACTGCCCACATTAACAATCCATCCGTCATCGGAATTTGACTTTTCGCAGTTGGCCCAATTTCTCCAAAGAGAGCATTGCTCGTCAAAGCTTCGGCATGTGGATAATTCGTCCAGCATCACTTTCACTTGGTCATCCTCACTGGCATCCAGGTAATGCTGGAACTTATCCATGACCATGCCCTCGGCAATGTCTATCACGCTATCCAGTGAAGCGGCAAAGGTTTCTTCGTCATCATAGTACTTGTATGTCTTGCTCTCTACAACATCGCCATAGGATATAAGTAACGCCATGGGGCTAACATCTTCATTCCAATCACCGGGCTCAGACTTCATCAGTTCAAGAAGCGAGTCCTTGAACTCCTGCGCTGCCTTCCGTACATCCTTGTCCTTGATGATATTGACACTTACAGCCTCAATGCTCTTCTCAACCTCATCATCGGAGAGTGACAATTCTGTCGTATGACCTCTGTACCATACCTCATAATTGCTCCATACGTTCCATGACAAAGCGCAACTGTTATAGAAGTCCTCGGCAAAGGCAAGGAACGGTTGCTTTGAATTAGCGTATTCTGGAACACGCAACACGAAAGATGTGTCTTCAAACAGGTAGCACTCATCCTCTGGCAGTTCATGTCCTGTCTTGGTGTGCAAGATAGAATCCGCGTTTTCACCATCATAATGCTGATACCAGTCGTATGCCTGAACAATGTTTGACAAATCAACCGGTTTGCTGTAATCGAACAGGTCCGATTGCTCCTCTTTATCTTCTCCGCAGCTAATTATGCTCACGATGCAGCACATAGCCGCCAATAAATGTGTAAACTTCATTGTGTATACTTCTATCACTTTTAGTTATACATTCTCAATTCGTTTCGATTTCATACCAATTCTCTTCAGACTTTGTTTTCCTCTTCGTCAAAAGCTTCATCCACCTTAGCCACATAGCGAATGTAACGTTCTTCTATAGGCATATCGCCACAAAACTCCATGTTTTGATTTTTTACATCTTAGTTACCTCACCTCGATAGAGGTCATCTGCCATATGGAGAATCAAGTCGTGCATCTCCAAGTCATCCTTGTAGAATTGAGGGATAGTCTCATAGCCGACGACAGCACCAAGTATATTTCCTGTAACGGCGCCTGTACTATCACTGTCTCCACCATGATTAACGGCTGCAATCATTGCATTCTCAAAGCTGTCAAAGTGCTTCAAGGCACAGTAGAGAGCAATAGCCAATGTTTCTTCACCTGTCCAGCCTCCACCAATTGATTCGATGTTGGTCACATCAGGTTTGTCGTTTTCTGCTAATATAATAGCTTTGTTGGCCAGTTCTCCCAAATACTTCACATCATAGGAACAGCCTGGGAATAGTTTCTCCATTGCCTCCATTCCCTCATGGATATAATCTTCCAAAGATTGACGGGTAGGCAACTCGTCTCCAGCTAAGCAATAGATAATATGAGCCACCAATGCTGCTGAAATATATCCAAGAGGATGCAAATGAGTGATCTCGGCTGCATCTCCAGCCAAATGGTCTGCCTCCTCTATACTCATTCTGTCTTGAACTGCAGCATACAGAGGGATTGGAGCGATACGCATCACACCACCACATCCCTTGCTGTTGTTCATCGGGTCTTTGCCACGAAAGATGTCATCCAGAGAGGACATGCAGGTATTGCCTGGCGCACGACGATGATTCAGTTCAGGCACGTTGCTTATCCAGCAATCCTTGTACTTAGGTGATTTCTTTCCTATTTGGGTCAGATACCACTCGATATAGGCGCTACATATACCATACTTCAGCAATATGCCTTTTTTCTTGGCATTCAACAAGCCATTAGCGGTGAAGAGCGTCATCTGTGTATCATCTGACACTACGGCCTTACCTGCTTGCTCTGCTTCTTCCAGCCAATGCTGTTTTGTGTCCAAGCGTGTGATGCCACGCTCTCCATATCGTTTTTGTATCTCCTCAAATGAGTAGATAAACTCCACGGGATAACCTAATGCGTCACCGATGGCACCGCCAATCAGCGAACCGCGTATTCTGTCTTGTAAAGTATTCATTGTTCTTGTTTCTTACTCAATTCGTTAATTACTTTCTTACGTTCCTTAAACATTTCAATGGGCATAGATTCTTTGCCATCTTACCACCCTCCTTTGTGTTTCTTTTTACGGGTATATATCTTGTCTGACTTGTGAATACGGTTATGCGAGTGGAATCCCGGGCCAAGCAGTTCCATTTCCGCCTCACGGCCTCCACGCCTCATAGCCTTGACGGTATCAAGACTCGTAGGCTTTAAGATCTTTTTTCTCGGTTTCCTCATTCTTTTACTATTTATGTTATGTGAAAGCAGGAAGTAACCATATATCTATCAGTCTTCATAAGTGTACCGATGTTCTGACTTTAGGTATGCAATATATTCTGTCTTTTCTTCCCTTGTCATCCCTTCCATCTTCTTCACATCCTCGTCAAAGAGTTTTATTCTTATAGCCTTGAATTTCATGTTTGCCATATTATCATTTAACCAATAGTTCAGATAGTTGACAAAACCTTTGGGCAAAATGACATTATCCACATCAATAGCTGCATGGAAAAGCGGGGCAATTTCTTCGACCTTGAATCCAGCAATGCCACAACCAATTTGTGTTACATAGAATTTAAGATCTGGACGAGTCTGTGCAAATTGGATAAACTCATCCACGTATGGCCTGATGGTCTCCACCCCACCCTGCATTGTTGGGATGGCATAGCTCTGGCCTTGCAGCCCCACGCCCTGGCCCCATATCGCACCAAAACGGCTATGGGCAAGCCGGGCGGCGCCACCGCCATGATAACCGGAGAGATTACTTCCAAAAACAAATATCTCATTCGGTTTCAACTCCGTTATTCTTTCGGGTGTATATTCTCTATTATACATAACTATCTTTATTATTCAATTTAACTAATTCATCTTTTGCAAATCATATATCATTGAAGTGACGAAGTTATCGGAGTTATTGCTTCGCAAGAAGTTAGCAACAACAGAAAAAAGCACTTAAACAGAATCGGAAATATTATTTCCGAAGATTCATGGACATTTATGGTCATTCGTGTTCACAATAAAATCTAAAATTCCGATCTAAATCCTTTTTGTTTCAACTCATCATACTTACGGGGGTTGAACTTAAAGAGGAAAGCCTCTTTCTTTGGTGAGTTGAACACCCTCTCATCGAGTTGTGTGAGAATCTCCAGATGCCTCATTTTGTTATAGAAGTTACGCCGGTCGAATTTCATGTCGAGAATGGCCTCGTAGAGCAGCTGCAGCTCCTTGATCGTGAATTTCTCTGGCAGCAGCTCAAATCCGATAGGCTCGAAATGAATCTGCTTGCGGAGTTCCTTCAGCGCCATGCGAAGAATCAGGTCGTGGTCGAATGCAAGGGAGGGAACTTCGTCGAGCGAAAACCACTCAGCCTTGGCAGCGTCGTCACCACCTTTGACCTCCTGCATCCTCACAAGGGCATAATATGCGATAGTCAGAACTCGCTCACGAGGGTCGCGACTGGGATCGGAGAAAGTGTGGAACTGCTTTATGTAAGCTGCGTTCAGTCCCGTCTCCTCTCTAAGCTCTCTCAAAGCCCCCTCCTCTGCCGACTCGTTCATCTGGAGAAATCCACCCGGAAACGCCCATCGTCCTTTGAACGGCTCGATTCCACGCTCAACGAGCAAAACTCTCATTTTTGTACCGTCGAATCCGAAAATCACGCAGTCGGTGGTGACACTCGGATGCGGATATTTGTAATGGTATCTTAGTTCTTCCATAATAACCTGTTATTATTTTCTCACATTTTGAAGTGCGTTCTCAGCCTGTCTCATGTGCGTCTTGGCATTATATCGCGCATTCTCAGCCCTCCGTTTGTTGTCGTCCGCCCTATCTACAGCATTTTGGGCTCTCCTCAGCTGGTCTCGCGCCTGGTCATATCTTTTCTGACGTTGGTAATACTCAGCGTCTCTGAGATAACCAGACGCCTCGCGCATATAGTACTCAGCATCTCTGTCATATCCCTGTGCCTGCCTCAAATAATAGGCAGCCTCGCTTTGATGCGACTTCGACTGTCGCTCATAATAATCATTCTGGGCGTTCGCACCAATGCTGCCAAGCGAAAAAACAACAAAGAACACAATCCATTTCATATTCATTCTATTTTCATTTAGTTGCTACTATTTCATAAAACTCACGTCTTGATTAAGGGAAATATTCATCCTGCTTAGAAAGGCTTATCATCCTCCTGATTATATTCAAGAAACGACTCAAATCCCGTCTCCTCCAATGATGGGGTGTTCTCAAACATTCTGAGGGGAGAGCCACTAACGATGGTTTGTTTGTCGTACTCCTCGTCTGTCATTGTCTTGTACTTGTCTGGCAGACAATAGAATATGTACTTATGTACGATTTCAGACAACTTGTCTTTGTATTCAAAATCGGTGAGAGGCATTTGTGTCAGCCTCACATACTCCTCGCTTTTTCTTACAGCCATCTGAACGTCACTCTCCCAATCCCTGAATTCCGCCACCACTTCATCATTCCCCATTTTCCTTAAATAGTACAGGACAATGGCCACGTTGGAGAAGTCGGACACAGCCATCATCTCATTCCTTTTCGGTCTGTAGTTTCTTGAGAGTTCTGTCAGGGGCAGCCACTTGAATGAAATATCCCTGGCAGTCTCGTAAAGGCAGTCTGCGGCCTCTGAGTCGTCAACATGCCTGCCTGCACGATACATTGCCATGATATAGTCTTTGCGGCTTAAGCGCTCTTTGTCTATCACAAAGTCTTTGTCGTCCGCAAACCTGCGGCATATAAAGTAATAGTCACGTCCCTCATTTAACTGGTCGATATGCTCTTGGAGATATGCTTTGGGAAAATATCTGATAATCACCCATGCACACCTCTCTTCGTGGTATTGGTCCCAAAGCTTAGAGATTTTATACTCAAACGAGGCATCCCACAAATCGAGCAGACGCAAATAAGCCCATTCACGGTCTGACTGGCAAGCATCCAGAAAAGCCGCCATGATTTTCTTCTGGTCTTTCCAGTCCAGTCCGGGGAAACGTCTCTTTATCTCATTTCTCGAATCGGACACTTTTCCGCTCTTTTTATCGACATAGTTCTTGATTACTGTCGCTATCGGTCTGTTTCTTGATGTTGCTTTCATAGGCTTTTCTATTTGTCTTGTTTTTTCATATCATACAGCTGGCTATTCCGGCACGTTCTCTATCTTCACTTTCGTAATTCACTTGACGTCACATGGGTGGAAGAGATTTCTTTCTTGTTTGCGTCAACTACTCGTAGATAAACACCATGTCCCTCACCGACATATTGTTTTATGACCGGAACCCCGTTCATAATTTGTTTAATCGCTTCCGAGGCACCTTCTGTCATCATTGAGCGAAGAATCTCTATTGATGATGGATCCATGTCTTCCTGACGTATGCTTTCCAGCCCCATAACATAAAGAATCTCACCATCATCGAGCAGGTTGAAATCCACGAGAAGTACACCCTCCTCTATTTTCTGTGGCAGGTGTGGCCTTAGTGTACGCATCCATTCATCCAGTTGCTCTTTCGCAGACTTCCCAGCCATTGTCGAAGCATTTATCTTTATGGAATTCACTATGGTCTGTGACATATCATTAGCAGTTGGAGTATGCAGGCAATATAACAAAACGGTTGTTGTCTCCGATTGGATTGCATAGATATATCCTTTCAAAGATGTCCCAACCACCTTAGAGCTCTTGACCTCTTGTTTAAGGGCATCGTATTTACCCACCTTACAATTCTGATAAGTCCCGAGCTCCGAGTCGGTTCCCAACAGCTTTTGGGTCGTATTTTTCATTACATACTCCTTGACATATTCAAGATTCGATGCCGGCATATAATAAACAAAATACACTTGGTTTGGATCCGTCTGGTTGTCGAAGCAGATTGCGAATGTCAAAATGCCGTCGAAGTTTGACTGAGCTGTCCATTCTGAAGGTACTTGGAACTCTACATTTCCTATCTCCACTTTTTGTGTTTGCTGAGCACACACGCATCCAGTGATGACACAAGCCAAAATCACTAAAATAGATAATCGTTTCATAAATAGAATAGTTTTAATTTTATTTATAAGTTTTCAATTTGCCACATAATCTGTTTGTTGAATCGAAAATGAGTTCTCAGTTTATCATGTATTATCCGATAGATTCTCTATGAATTGCTTCACATAGTCTTCTCTAACATTACCTATATCTTGATGTCCGTCCTTAAACCAGCTGCCAACGATTGCCCCATCAGCTTTACGCATAGTTTCTTTAGCTGAATCCAAAGTAATCCCGGCACCGACAACGACAGGAAAATCTCTCAACACAGACTTAAATTCCTCCAATTTTCCTATTGGCGTTGGGATGCCAGTGCCTTCACCAGTGCACACGACTGCGTCGCATCGTTGAGAGCCGATAATCAAATCCTCTTCGACGGAACGTCCTGACCGTACTAGCTGGTACTTGAAACGCACCCCTCCCAGGAGTACTACGTCGAACTCGTTTCTCATCTCCTTAAGCCTCTTTGTATATGACTCATCCTCTTCTGCCTTGAGATGTCCGCATACAGAATCTATTTGAATGAACGAAGCGCCATACTTCTCTGCCAAATGAAAAGCCTCCCTGCTGTCGCCAAGAATATTAACACCATATATGGCATCAGGATGTTGGCTCTGCATCCAAGACAATATATCCTCGCAATCATTTGATGAACCAAAGTAATTCTCTATAAGAGGATACACACCATACTTAAGATATATCTCTATCTCTTTCTTCGCTAATTCCAACGCGTTCATCTCAAACGAAGAATTGGAATGAATCATACCTATTATCGGTTTCCCGTTTTTAAACAATTCTGAAAATCTCATATCATATCCACTTTAAGAAAAAAATAAAGTAATCTGTTTAAATAGTATATTTTGCTATTTATAAAACCAAGTGCCGC
>JAZUMZ010000071.1:0-14459 GCA_045603885.1 Bacteroidaceae bacterium
CCCATTCCTTTCTGTGACCCAAGGAGTTGTAGCTAAGTGTTGTCTTCCTAAGACCGCTTGGCCTCCGACTTTGTTATTTTAAAATCAATATTAATGTGACCCAATCCAGGTGCTGTAGGCACGCAAACTCCTTCTATTGTATCATAACCTCGAAGAGGTTACATTTTAATAACCCCAGGTCGCAAAGGGAATACAAGGCACGATATTTGTATCATAACCTCGAAGAGGTTACATATTAATAACCCCGGGTCGCAAACGCAGTGCAGCGTACCCGGGGATTATCGTCCATAACATACCGTATGAACCCCGTAGGGGTTCCATAGTGCCGATGCTTGAAACATAACCACTCGAGCCCTTAATTTTATTGTATTCTTTTCTTAAGTTCCAGATTGAACATCCAGTCAAATCAATTAATTCCTAGTTTTTTTATTAGAATCATTTGGCTTTATGATATTTAATTCGTAAATTTGCCGTGAGTTTTGCCGGACGTGTCCATGAGTGGGCCGCAATGTCAGGCGGAACGGAACATTATGGAAAAATAAAAGGAAGCTGTTGCTTCGTCTTGCTATGTGAAACCTGAGAAATTTCAATAGGCACAAGATGATGTAAACCACTTCCCCACGCCTCGGCGTGGGATTGTTGTATTACTATATCTTTGTCTAAGGGCAGTTCTCAGGGCCTCACATAGGAGATATGGATTGTATAACTTTCCTACGCTCTTTTTTTGTGCCCATGAGGACACATTGACAAGACTTTCCCATGCACAGCATTACTATGGTTTAATTATCTGAGGAATAAGGGAATATAGGAATTCCTGCGTGCCCAAGGCACATGGATGAGGTGTTTCGTAAGATTAATCAGTATATGAGCCGGGCGGCCCTTGGCCTGCGTCTTATAACGCACTGACTTATGGGGTAAAGTGAATAAGTCATAGCCCGTGAGGGTCTCCATAGAAGTTGTACCCATAACGACGGCCCGGTTCACTTCTCTTGAACCCTTGAACTCTTAAACTCTTAAACCATTACCCCATTAAGCTATTAAACTAATAAGATATTCAACTATATTAACAACTTAAAATTTTTACATTATGGGAAAAACTTACACATTACTTATCAAAGTAATGCTTTCGTTGTGCATTATCATGACGGGAAGCAATGCGTGGGGACAAAGTGATTACTCCACAGATTACACAGGGAACATAACCCTAACAAATTCCAATTGCAAAGTTATAATAAATGACACTGAATATCCGGGCTTAAAAGCAGGATCAAGTTCAAATGCAGGTTCCATGACACTTACTGTTCCGTCTGGAACTAAATATCTACACTTGCATGTTGCTGCTTGGAATGGTGAAACTGTAAAATTGACTGTTACTCCTAAAGGCTACTCAAATGATATTTCTTTGACAACCAACTCTGGTATATCAGGTAATTCACCATTTACTTTCAGCGGCAATCCTAGCTCATCTGATTATTACAAGGTCATAACATTTACAAATGCTCTAACCTCAAATACCGTTTTTACTTTTAAAGCTACAAGTGGTAAAAGATTTGTGGTTTGGGGAGTTACAGCAGAAGAGGAAAGTTCTGGTCCTTCCATCCCAACATTTGACCCAGATGGAGGTACTGTAGTTTCTGGAACTACAGTGACTGTCAGCACAACGACAAGTGGTGCTACAATTTATTACACAACAGACGGAAGTGAGCCGACAACCACAAGCACTGCATATACTGAACCAATCGCAATAAACGCAAGCTGCACATTGAAAGCAATCGCTGTGAAAGACGGTGAGAGCAGTGATGTGGCAGAGGCTGCATATATCGTAGCAGAACAGGTTGTAGCACCGACCTTCACTCCTGCAGCAGGCACTTATTCATCTGTCCAGAACGTGACAATCAGCTGTGAAACAGCTGGGGCTACTATCTATTACACAACAGACGGAACAGCACCTACAACTGAAAGCACCGCTTACTCAGGCGCTATCTCAATAGACGAGACAACTACAATCAAGGCTATTGCAGTAAAAGACGGAATGATTACCAGCGAAGTAGCAGTAGCTACATTTACAATGCACATACCAAGCATTACAGTAAACACAAATTCTATTAACGCAACGCAAGCAGAATCTGATGGTACTATAACAGTGACTTATAATAACATTACAACTATTGCTGCTGAAGTGAAATTCTATGAGTCTGACGGAACAACACCTGCCACATACAATTGGATTGATGCAGAAATAAACAACACCAACAATGTGGATTATGTTATTAGTGCCAATACAGGAAACGAACGTACCGCTTACATGAAGGTTTATGCACTTGATGATGAAGCTAATGACGTTTATTCTGAATTGATAACAATCACACAGGAAGAATACGTTGCTCCTACAATAGCATGTGTTACATTAAGCAACAGCAACATTGTGTCAGCAGCAGCAGCAGCAGATAGTTATAGTACATACGAAATCGAAGATATTAACAATAAGCAATGGAATGCCTATGCAATTAAGAAAGCACATAGTAATGCCACAAGTGCTTATCATTACCTTCAGATAAAAAAATCTGACAATAGCACTTCATACTATCTTCAAGTTCCAGAATATGGCACAAAGATAACAAAACTAACAATGACTGTGTCTTCTTCTAGTAAGCCTATGACTGATGGTGGAAACCAGCAAACGCTCTTTTTCAGTAGTTCTAACTCCACAAGTGCAGCTGGTGATGGCGTTGCATCAGGAACAGGTTCTTCTACAGTTAATATCGACTGCTCATCTCTTGACCTGAATACGGGTTATATTACATCTGGCGGTGCTGTGCGCATTTGGGATGTTACAGTGGAGTATGAAAACACGTTAAAACTCAATGGCAGTGGATATGCAACCTATGCAAGCACAAGTGCGCTTGACTTCACCAATGTTACAGGTTATACTGCATGGCAGATTACTGGTGTAAGCGACACATCTATAAACTTCGAACAAATTACTGGTACTGTTAAACCTGGCACAGGTGTTTTCTTGAAGGGCACAGCAGGTGAGGAAATCACTATCAAACATGTTGGTGCTGGTGTAGAATTGATTAGCAACAAACTTGAAGGTGTAACTGCGGCATCAGGTAAGACTATCAATGCTGACGAGTACTATGGTCTTAGTGGAGCTAAATTCGTAAAAGTGAATGCCGGAACAGTTCCTGCAGGCAAAGCAATACTTCCTGCAAGTGTTGTCAATGGAAGTGAAGTTAAGTCTCTTTCATTCAATTTTGATGATGACATAGCAACAGGTATCGGTAACGTTGAAGCGGGTTCTGTAATTAACGACGGCAATGTTTACGATCTCAGTGGACGTATAGTAAAGAATCCGACACGCGGTCTCTATATCATGAACGGCAAGAAAGTATTTGTTAAATAAATTCTAAACCATTAAAACATTGAAATTATATGAAAAAGATATATAAACAGCCAGAAGTTACACATACAAAGGTAGCTACAAGCATTGTTATGCAATCTGATCCGAAAGTTTCTGTCAGTAAAAATGATGTAGACTCTGTAGATCCTGACAAACTTGATACCAAAAGCCGATTTGACAACCAAGATGAATCTTGGAACGCTCTTTGGTAAGAAGTAACGAAAGTGTTCTATAAGTACATTTAGTACTGATTTTCTATAAGTGACAGCAGCTGCAATCTCATCGACTACAGCTGCTGTTGTTATTCTGTGCTTTTGATCTATCAATTAAGACTTCGTTCTCGTTTCTTATAATAGCACTTCCATCAATCCTTGTCAAACAATTGTTACAAGCAATCTTGTGTAATTCGGAATAATGCAGTAACTTTGTGCTTCTGAATATATTTTCAAAACACTGCTGATTATTCAATGAGAATTGAGACATACTTGAACAACAAAGACTACGCTGGTGAGAAGAAACCCTCTATGCTTCGAAGGCGTGTCGGCCATGACTACAAGTCGAGGTGTATCTATATGGTTACACTGACAACAGAGGAACGGAGACCGCTCTTGGGTAGATTGGTGGGAAATCCCGACGCATCTCACGGTGACGCTGATGCTCCACGGGTAGAGTTGTCGGAGTTGGGTCAGTCTGTCAAGATGTGCTTGAAGTCAATAGAGGCCTACCATCCCGAGATACGGATTTTTGCCTTCGTTATTATGCCTGATCATCTGCATTTCATTCTTTCTGTAGAGAAAATGTGTGATGTTCATCTTGGAAATATTATTAAGGGCTTTAAGAGTGGTTGTAACAAGGAATACAGGCGGTTGATGGGAGTAACAGGGCAGTTGCAACAATGTTGCAAAACTGACGACAAATTTACCGACGGAAAAAACTCCGATCGCCCTGTCTCAGGTAAACAAGTTGAAGAGAATAGCGAGAGACATGGACTCCTGTGGAGCCGTGGGTATAATGACCATATACTTGACGGAAAGGGAGAACTGGACAGTTGGTATAAATACATTAAGGATAATCCCAGGCGGTTGGCAGTTAAACGCGCACACCCGGAATATTTCCGGGTTAGATTTGACGTAGCCATAGCCGGTCAGAACTATGCGGCTATAGGAAACCGCTTCTTGCTTGATAATCCTTTGAAAGGGCAAATTCAATGCTCTCGCAAACTGACAGATGCTGAAATTGAGGATTATAAAGAGAGGATGCTTGGAGCAGCAAGGAAAGGGGTGGTGTTAGTGTCACCGGCGATATCCAAAGGTGAAAAGGTTGTTATGCGCGCGGCTCTCGATGCTGGTTATCCTCTGATTTTTTTGTCACCGTGGGGATTCAATTCGTTCTCAAAACCAGGGCATCAGTATTATGACGCCTGTGCAGAGGGACGTTTCTTGATTCTTGCTCCATGGGAACATCAAAACCAGCGTATAACATTGACAAGGGAAATGTGTCTTCAGTTGAACCAAATGGCCAAGGATATTTGTGAGTACAAATCATGCCAATGATATGGCCGTCTCAAAAATAATCTCTTAGTTGTCTTGTCCCCTATGTTGCAACACTGTTGCAACCTAAAAATCTTTCTATGGTATCAGCAGCGACGAGTCGCCGTAACTTAGGAAGCGGAAGTCGTGGGTAAGGGCGAAATCGTAGATCTTGCGCCAATCCTCGCCTACAAACGCGGATACGAGCAGAAGGAGGGTGGACCGGGGCTGGTGGAAATTCGTGATAATCCTGTTTACTATGTGATACTTATATCCCGGTGCGATGATAATCTGGGTGCTGGTGTGCAGTGCAGGAAGGTCGTTGGTGTCAAGATATTCAAGAATGTTGTTGAGGTATCTCAGTGTGAGGGTGGTGTCCTCCGCCTCCTCCGTGCGGTCGTAGGCCTCCCATTGATCCACGTGCAACTCCTCGTCAGTGAGGTTTTTCGATCTCTCCAGCTTTCTTCCTATGTAATAGAGGCTCTCCAGTGTGCGGACTGAGGTTGTCCCCACGGCTATGGCCTTGCCCCCGTGCTTGATCAGCTTCTCTATTGTGCTGCGCTTGACGACGATATACTCTGAGTGCATCTCATGTCCTCTGATCTCCTCGCTCTTCACCGGCTTGAACGTGCCGGCGCCTACGTGCAGCGTCAGCTCCTCGCGGTCTATGCCCCGTTCGTCTATGGCTTTCAGCACCTGCTCGGTGAAATGCAGCCCGGCTGTGGGTGCCGCCACCGAACCTTTCACTTTCGAATAGACGGTCTGGTAGGTGCGCAGGTCGCTCTCTTCCGTAGAGCGGTTCAGGTATGGCGGTATGGGCAGCTCGCCGCAGGCCTCCAGCATCTCGGAGAAGCTGACATCGGCAGCGTCCCAGCTGAAGCGCACATGGTGCTTGGTGCCCCCGTCATTCCCGTTACTCCCGTTGCTCCCGTCATTCCCGTCATTCCTGTTCTCCCCGTTTTTTCCGTCATTTAAAATCCTTTCTGCGCTGAGGGTCACGTCTCTTCCGCCGATGTTGACCGTGCGGCTCAGGACTCCCCCTTTCCAACGTTTCAGGTTGCCGACCATGCAGAGCCACTCGCAGCTCCCTTTGGATGCGAAATTCAGTTGGTAGTCGAGCGGCATGAACGGCTCCATGCAGAACACCTCGATCATGGCGCCGGTTTCCTTGCGGAAATGGAGGCGGGCATGGATCACCTTGGTGTTGTTGAACACCATCAACGCGCCGGGGGGAAGGTACGACGGCAGGGAGGTGAAGCGGTCTTCACCGACTGTACCACCGTTGAACACAAGCAGCTTGCTGCTGTCGCGCTCTGCGAGCGGATATTTGGCTATACGCTCGTCGGGGAGTGGATAGTCGTAGTCTGATATATGTATTTTGCGTGGGTCTGTCATAATTAAGTTGTCTTGATATGTCATAAAAACCTGACTTCTTTGAATGCGTAGCGGCGGATGTTGCCGTCGGTGTCACGCAGGATCAGGTGGCCTGCGGGCTTGATGTCTTGGATCGAGGCGTAGAACTCTCCGTCGCTGTCCTCGTAGGGGTAAGTCCCCTTACGCCTGTATAACCGGCGTTTGTATGCCGAAGCCACTCGTGAGGCTCCCCCTTTCTGTATTGTCCCGTAGAGCCTCAGAAACTCGGAGCAGATGTCGTCGAGAACAGCTGCCGGCTGAAACTCGCGGTTGAAAATCTGGATGAGAGAGACCGGATTGGGGGCGTCGCCGCGGAATTCAGTCTGGTTCAGGTTCAGTCCCGTGCCTATTATGCAGTTTTTGATTGAGCGGCCTTGAAGGTCACACTCAATCAGTGTTCCTCCGATCTTGTAGTCGTTCCAGTAAATGTCGTTGGGCCATTTCACGGAAAAGGCGTCTTTTTCGGACTCGTCAATCTTGCAAAGGGTGTTGACCACGGCGAGCGCCATAGCCTGGCTCAGCAAGAACTGGCGTGAGGGGGCTAAGAATGTGGGGTGTATAAGCAGTGAGAACGTCAGGTTCTTGCCCGGCTCACTCTCCCAGGTGTTTCCGCGTTGGCCTCGTCCCCCGTATTGCTCGTCTGTCCACACCATCGTGATTCCCTCGGTCAGCAGGCCAAGCTCTGTCTGACGGCGGAGGAAGCTGTTTGTGGAGTCGGTCTTGTCGAGGTGTATGGTGTTTATGTCAAGGCTCTCCAACTCGCTGTCCTTGCCGAACATCTTTCTCAGGTCAACGTCGGCTTTCTTTATTTCTTCCCTCAGGTCGGGGTGCATTCCTTCTGGTCCCATGTCGTGATTCAGTTGGCAAAGGTGAAAAAGTCAAACGCCTCGTATATCTCCTCCTTGGAGGCGGTCTGGTTTATCTTGATATCCCCCACGTCGGCGAGGAGCGTGAAGTTGATGGTGCCCGACGTGTTTTTCTTGTCGTGGGTCATCAGTTCGAGCAGGGTGGGGTAATCATCGCAGCTGACGGGCAGTGTGCCGTAGTTCTCTCTTATAAACTGCACGCACTGGCGCATTTTGGATGTGGGGAATCCTGTCTTCGCGCATGAGAGGTAAAGCTCGCATATCAGTCCCCATGCCACGGCATACCCGTGAAGCACCGGCTTGCGCCTCAGCGCAAAGCTCTCGAAGGCGTGTCCTGCAGTATGTCCCAGGTTCAGGGCCTTGCGGATGCCGTGCTCCAAGGGGTCGGCCTCCACGATATGCTCTTTCACCTCCACGCTGCGCTCCACCATCTTGCCCAGCTCTGCCAGGTCAGGATTGTCAAGGTCGAAACTCAGCACCGACGACAGGTGGGCCTGGTCGCTGATTAACCCGTGCTTGAGCATCTCGGCATATCCGGAACGTATGTTGAAGGTGTCTAATGTCTTGAGGAACTGAGTGTCGATAATCACGGTGTCGGGCTGGCTGAACACTCCTATCTCGTTTTTCAGCCCGTTGAAGTTGATGCCCGTCTTTCCGCCTACCGACGCATCCACCATCGAAAGCAGGGTGGTGGGTATGTTTATGTATTTGATGCCCCGCTTGAAGGTGCTCGCCGCGAAACCTCCGAGGTCGGTCACCATGCCGCCACCCAGGTTTATGAGCAGTGAGTGGCGTGTGGCGCCGTAGCCGCCGAGCAGTGTCCACACCGACGACAGCGAGTCTAAGGTCTTGTGGCTGTCTGTGGCTCCGATGGTGATATGACGGGCTCCGCTCAGGCAGTCGAGGTGCTCGATGACCGGCAGGCATAGCTCCCGTGTCGTGGTGTCGGTCAACACAAACAGCTTGTCGTGGGGGCATCGCTCAATTGCCGCGCCAAGCTCTTTCACTATGTCATTTGAGATTACTACTCCTTTCATTGTCGAAAAATGAATTAGTTTATTACAGATTTGGCTCTATGTAAATAGCCTCCCACCATTTCGAGTCCCCTTTCAGGTATTTCGCAAACCAGGCGAATATGGTGTTTTGCCATTTCATGCGCTTCTGGTAGTCAAGTATGTGGTGGTCCTGACCATCGACCAGCACCATGGCGGTGGGTTTGCCTAACAGCTTCAGGGCGGTGAACATCTGGATGCTCTCGCCCACAGGCACGTTGTGGTCGTCGGTGCCATGGAGGAAGAGAATGGGGGTGTTCACCTTGTCGGCGTTGAAGAGCGGACTCTGGTCAACATATAGCCTGCGGTCGCTCCACGGATAGCTGTTGGCCATAGACACCTCGCTGTAGCTGTAACCCCAGTAGCCCTCGCCCCAGTAGCTGGTGTGGTCGCTTATGCCCGCATGTGAGATGGCAGCGGCAAACAGGTCGGTCTTCGTCTGGAGATATTGGGTCATGAATCCTCCGTAGCTGGCTCCTATGCAGCCGATTTTCTTGGAATCTACAAACTGGTGCTCATCCACGAACCGCTTGGTGGCTCCGATGATGTCCTCTGCCACTCCCTCGCCTGCCGTGTTGACATGGCGAGAGGAGAATTCCTGGCCGAATCCGCTCGCACCGCTGGGGTTGACCACGAGAACCACATATCCCTGGGACGCATAGACATGTTGTGGGTAGCGGCTCTCGAAATTACGGCTCGTAGGCGAGCATCCTCCATAGTAGTTGACTACCATGGGGTATTTCTTTGCCGCGTCGAAACGGGGCGGCAGATAGTACCTGCAGCAGATGGTGTCTCCACGCCCGTTCAGGTAGTTCCATCCCTCACATTTGCCGAGCTCTATGTTTTTCAGGGTCGTAGCGCTCAAGTCCTCAAAAAGCGCTGCCTTCCTCTTCTTCGTGTCGAACATGTACATGCGGTCGGAGTTTGACGCGCTCTGTCCGTACAATGCAATGCGCGCGGATCCGTTGGAGCAGCTGAACTTGTTGACCAGGTCCTCGGGGATGTCAAGACGGGATATCCGTCCCGATTTGCAGTCCATTGCAAACAGGTTTATGCAGTCTTTGTCCTCAGCGGTGAAATATATCAGCCCGTCAGCACGGCTCCACTCGACAGACTGGACAGAAGGGTTGAAGTCACGGGTCATAGGACGTACGGTTTTCTTTGCTACGTCCATAAGATAGAGCTGGTAGTCATACATGCTCGGGATTTTGCCCGAAGGCACCACGTTGCCGATTCCTCCGAACGCCTCTGGAGAGCCGGTGAACAAGACCTGACTCCCGTCGGGAGAGAACAGGGCGGAGGAGATAAATCCGTCGCCGGCTACGAGCGTATCTACGGCATAGGTCTCCTTGTCGATGATATAAACCGACATCAGCGTGGTCGGACGTTTCTCCAACCGCATGGCGGACTTGGTGACCAGCAGCTTGCGGCCGTCTGCGGAGATGTCGGAGAGCTGGGTGCTGTGGCTGCTGAAGGTCAACGGGCTGGTCAGACCCGTGCCCAGGTCGAATATCTCAAGCGATGTCTTGTTGCGGTGGTTGGGCTGACGGTCGTCGGGGTCAGCCACGAGATAGACATCTTTGTCTTGCTTGGGTCCGTAGTTTACGCGGGTGAACACAAGGTAGTCCTCGGTGGGCGATATGGTGAAGTTTCCCGACGGAATGTCGGCGCACAGCTCTTTCTCAACATGGGTTACGGGGTCAGCCGTAACCAGACTGCGTTTGTTGTCAGTCTGGCGTATGAAATAATATTTGTTTGAGGCGGGCATCCACGAGGCGCTCCCTTTCTGGTCTGTCACGTCGCCTGTCTCTACATTCATTACGAGGGTCTTGGTGGCTGTCTTGCCGTCCTGCTGCATTGTGGAATAGCCGGCTATGACGTAGTCACCCGATGGAGAGAGCTCCACTTTGTTGTACCGCCAGCAATGGAGCACGTCGCTCAGCTGATAGCTGCGTGGAGCCCCTATTCTGCCGATGCTGAAACTGCTTGCAGACGAAGTCTTGACACTGACGCCCCACATCGGTAACTGCTCTTTCTCCGTCGTCACATATTTCACAACCACCTCGTGGACTGCGGGCGTGAGCTCGACATTCTTGCCGTCACTCTTCTTGCCGTCGATATACAACTGGTTATACATCATGCCCTTTACGGTGATGTCTGCCTTCTCATACGACTCGTTGGTCATCTGAAAGCCAATGAGATGGATTTGTGGCTCGGATGATGTCTTCGGCAGGCGCTCTGTGGTAATCTCGCTGCCTTTGCGGACAGACTCGATATTCACGTTGTAGCTGAGCACCGACATCGGAGAGAACTCCTTGCGGTTGACATCCAGACTGTCGATCATGACAGGACGTCTCACGGTGTAGGGGCCGGCATACAAAAATGTGTTGACCTCAATTGTGTCGCACCATGCCTGAGCCGAAGAAAATAACAAGAGCAGGACGGAAATCAGTATCCTGACTTTTCTACTAGTATGTTTCATGTCTTTTGGGTTTTGCTAAATGGTTGGTATGGACTCACCGTTGATTTTCCTGTAGAGGTCGAGGGCGTAAATGTCGGTCATTCCTGACACAAAATCCACGACTGCCATAAGACGGTCGTAAGGACGTACGGCATAGACATCGTATTGAGCCGACACACGGTCAAGAAGTAACTTTGAGTAAGCGCGGTCGGGATGGAGAGAAGCCTCAACAAACAGGTCAATCAGCTGTGAGATTATTTTATAGCCTGCCAACTCTATGTCGAGAACGTTCTTGTTTTTGTAGATCTTCTTGTATGACACCGACTCGCAGTTTTTGTAGGCCTCACCTACCACACCGTCGAGATGTCTGACGAGGCTTCCCTCAAACTCACCCGCAAGGATAGCATCCTCATTGGCGATGAAGGTATCTACACAAGCACGCTCCAACTCGCCTATGGCGCATGAGCGGAGATAGGCCACCTGCTCGTTCTGGTCGGTCACATGGGACATTATGTCCTGAAGGTGGGGACGCTTCTCTGGCTCTATATAACCAATCAGTAGATCTTTGGTCTCCGCATTCGACAGGATGCCGAGCTTGTGGGCGTCTTCTATGTCCATAATCTCATAGCAGATGTCGTCGGCGGCCTCAACCAGATAAACCAACGGGTGGCGGCTCCAGCGTCCGTCGTCTTTACGGTCTATACCAAGCTCCAGGGCAATCTTCTCATAAGTAGGTGCCTCGCTCTGGAAAAAGCCGAATTTCAGCTTCTTGCCGGCAAGGGACGAAGGATAGGGGTATTTCACGATTGAGGCCAATGTGGAGTAGGTCATGACAAAACCACCGGGACGACGGCCCTTGAACTGGTGGGTGAGCAGCCTGAACGCATTGGCGTTGCCGTCAAAATGGATGAGGTCGTCCCATTCTGCCGGACTGAGCAGGCCTTTGTAGGTGCTGCCGCGGTCCTCGCTGAAATATGTGGCGATGGATTTCTCACCCGAATGGCCGAAAGGAGGGTTGCCCAGGTCGTGGGCAAGGCAGGCGGCACTCACTATGCTGCCGCATTCCAGGATATTGGGGGACAGGGAGTCGCCGTGCAACTCCAGCAGACGGCGGGCTACGTCATCACCTAAAGAGCGTCCCACACTGGCAACCTCCAAGGAGTGGGTGAGACGGTTGTGAACGAAAACGCTGCCGGGGAGGGGAAATACCTGCGTCTTGTTTTGCAGGCGGCGAAAAGGGGCGGAGAAAATAAGGCGGTCGTAGTCGCGCCGGAATTCGGTACGGTCGTCACGACGCTTGAAATGAATGCCTTCCTGTCCTAATCGCTTGTTAGATATAAGTTGATTCCAGTTCAAAACGTGAAGTTTATTTAAAATTTAATGCAAATTTACATAAAAGGCGTGAATTTCTCAAATATTTCAGATTTTATTATTAAATTTGCATTTGATTATACTCAATATATCAGACTATGACCGTAAATATAATTAACCGCTCACACCACCAGCTGCCTTCCTATCAGACAATCCTATCGGCAGGTATGGATTTAAGGGCAAATATCGACGAGCCTGTAACACTGAATCCACTACAGCGTACTCTCGTGCCTACAGGGTTGTTTATAGCCCTGCCGCAAGGATATGAGGCACAGGTGCGGCCAAGAAGCGGACTTGCCGTGAAGCACGGGGTCACAGTGCTTAATACACCCGGAACCATCGACGCGGATTACAGAGGAGAGATTTGTGTGATTCTTGTCAACCTCTCTGACCAGCCCTTTGTCATCAATGACGGAGAGAGAATCGCGCAGATGGTGGTGGCGCGTCACGAGCATGTGGAATGGACAGAGGTGGAAAACCTCGACGAGACCGAAAGGGGAGCAGGTGGATTCGGGCATACCGGACGCCAGTAACAGCTGCTTAGACACAAAACGAGCAAACAAACACATTGAACCGCATTCATTCATTAATGTCCTTGGCCAGATACATATTTTTATTAATTTCACTGATTGCCACTTCCGCCACTTTCGCACAGACTCAAGACCCTCCCGTAAAGGAGAAGGCCGACAACTTTTATTTTGAGGCAATGCGGATGCGGCTCAAGGGTAAACACCCGGAAGCCTACCAGCTTCTGCAGCATACTCTCAGGCTGTGTCCGGAGCATGTCGGCGCAAATTATGAGATGTCCACATACCAGCATCTGCTTGGGGAAGACAGTCTGGCGATGACATCACTCAGCACGGCGGCTGACAACGACCCCGACAACTACTGGGTGAGACAGGCGCTGGTGCAGCTGTATGTCAGCGAGGACTCTGTCAGACAGGCAATAGCCGAGCTTGAGGAACTGGCGCTGGCATACCCGCAGAACAGCCAGCTACTGTTCATGCTCGAGGATCTGTGCCTCAGGACCGAGGATTACCAGAAAGCGGTACATACACTGGACCGGATTGAGGTGCTGGAGGGTAAAAGCCAGGAATTGTCGTCGGAGAAGTACCGTATATATACCCTGATGAAGGATGAGACGAAAGCCTTGGAAGAGATAAAAAAACTGGCGGATGAATATCCCAACGACCCGCGGTACCAGGTTATGGTAGGTGACAGCTATCTTGAGCAGGGGAAGACAGACGAGGCATTGAGGGTGTATGAGGAAGTGAGGGAGAAATACCCCAACAATGTAAACCTCCTGCTCTCACTCGCAAAATATTATGACTCCACAAAGCAAGACTCACTATATGTGGATAACCTCTTCACAATCGTAACCAACGATGACCTCCCCGAGGAGACGAGGCTGAAACTTATGGAGGGAATCGCGGGGCAAAACCTTTTCTCACAGAACAACGACACAGCAAAGGTATATGGCCTTTTTGAGAAGATATTGCTTATGCCGCAGGAGAATACCAGCATGGGCGAGCTGTGTGTCAGGTATATGATTTCGAGCAATATGGACAAGAGCAAGATAAAGAAAGTCTTAATCCAGATGCTGGACATCAACCCGGAGACTGACCTGGCGCGTAACCAACTACTGCTCTATGCCATAGAAGAGAATGACGAGGACGAGATTTTCAGGTTGTGTAAGACGGCTGTGGACTATTCATCATCCAATCCTCTCTATTACTATTATCTTTGTATCTGTCATCTGCGCAAGGGCAACACCCGGGAGACGATAGATATAGGCAGGAAAGGGCTGGAGATGGAAAAGACTCCGTCGAATTATGACATGAGGACAAACTTCTACTCTATACTGGGAGATTGCTATCATAAGATGGGAGACGACAAACAGGCGTTTGAGTGCTATGACTCATGCCTCATCTATAAGCCTGACATGCCTCTCGTGCTCAACAATTACGCCTATTACCTTTCATTGAGAAAACAGCGGCTGGAAGAGGCGGCGGAGATGGCGGAAAAGGCTGTGGGGATTGAAGGCGACAACGCAAATTATCTTGACACGTATGCCTGGGTGCTGTTTCAGCAAAAAAAATATACTCAGGCCAAGGTGTATATCGACAAGATGATGAGAATTATAGGACAGGAGCCGAGTCCCACTGACGCGACCATGATTGAGCATGCGGGAGATGTCTATTCGCAATGTGGAATGAAAACCGAGGCCCTGAGGTTCTGGAACCAGGCTTTGGAGCTTGGGTCGGAGTCTAAAACACTGATGAAAAAAATCAAAAAAGGTAAATATTTTGAATAAATCAAAGAATACATATTGTTTAAGGGTGGTTCTATAAATTAGCTTCAGAC
>JAZUMZ010000072.1:0-16937 GCA_045603885.1 Bacteroidaceae bacterium
TGGAGGAATTTTTCATGTTATGGAGCAATATTCCCGCACATTGGCTTCTGTCATTGACGAAACGCTCGGCCGGCGGTGCAGTCTTGTCGGGTATCAGTACAGCGAGATTATACGCTCCCTTATGTGCGTTTACTTTTGCGGGGGCAGCTGTATAGAAGACGTGTCAAGCCATCTGATGCGTCACTTGTCTCTTCATCCATATTACCGCACCTGCAGTTCAGATACTATATTGCGTGCCATATGCGAATTGACCGGATCCAACACCACGTATGTGTCAGACAGTGGAAAATCATACGGTTTCAACACGGCTCCCCCTCTCAACAAACTGCTAGTCAGGATCCTGCTTGCCACAGTTCAACTGAAGAGCGGTGAAACCTACGACTTTGACTTTGACCATCAGTTCATCCAGACGGAGAAGTACGATGCGAATGACATACAAGCATTTCACGGGCTACAGTCCCGGCATAGCTTTCATCGGCGACTGCATAGTGGGAATCGAGAACCGGGACGGAAACGCCAACGTCCGTTTCCACCAGAGCCACACGCTTGAGCGCATCTACACGAACATAGAGGGGCACGGCATGACGACAGACCGCTCAAGGATGGACTGCGGATCATGCTCAAAGGAAATCGTGGAGACTGTGGAAAGACACCTTGACGAGATGAACAACGGGTTCGGGTGGAACCGCCTGCCCAAGTCGTTTATGGCGGAGAACACTGTGTTCCTGATTCTCACAGCCATCATCAGGAACTTCCACCTTTGGCTTATGAGCCCTCTGAGACACAAGGAGTTCGGACTCTCTCCGAGGAACCGTATCAAGGCGTTTGTATTCAAGTTCATCTGTGTGCCAGCAAAATGGATATGGACGGCAAGACAATGGATGATGAACATATACACACAGAATACGCCATACAGGAATCCGTTCTGTTGCAATGATTCCTGAAATTTGACTCTTTGTGGCCAATTGTGCATAAAACCCCTTTAATGCCGGACGGGGTAAGGGGAAGTTGTGGCATTATCATAGCACAATCTCAAAATTGTCGTGTGATTCTAACGCAATATCAGCAAAAAAAGAACTTTTGGAGCAGAAAAACAAAAATCAGATGTTATATGCGGATTTTAGGAATACTAAAAAAAAAATACAATTGTTTCATTGACATTTTTTTTCAGTTGCCACGGAGTTTTTTGGGGAATGCATATCTGTTTATTGTTACATGTTTTCAACGTGTTGTTACAAGAACGGATGAAGTTATTCCACGTTTTTCCTATTTTTCTTATTTTTGCAAAAAATAATAGGAAAAAGTTATGCGTTGTTTTATAGGAAAACTGATTGCGGCTCTTGTTTTTATGAGCTTCTTCACCTCTGCCAATGCACTAGAGGAAATAAAGGTGGGTACCACCACCAGGTCCATGATTGTATATGCGCCCAAAAACATGCCGAGCCATCCGGCTCTTGTCATCGCCTGCCATGGTGCCAACCAGGATGCGGCATATCTTCAAGGCCAGGCAAAATGGGAGAGTGTGGCCGACACCACCAAGTTTGTGGTCGTTTATCCCAACGGAGTGAACAAATATTGGGATATAAGCGGAAACTCTGATATCCAGTTTGTGGAGACCATCATAAACACGATGTATGACCGTTATGGCATCAACAGAAACCGTGTATATCTCACGGGCTTCTCCATGGGTGGAATGTTTACGTATTATTCCGCTACAAAGATAGCAGATAAAATCGCCGCGTTCGCCCCAGTGAGCGGATATCCCATGGGCGGTCCGAATGCGTCGGCCAGCAGGCCGGTTCCCATCCTCCACACCCACGGAACAGCTGATGACGTGTGCGTCTATAGCAGTGTGCAGTCACACATAGACGCATGGGTGAGGTTTAACGGTTGTAACACAACTCCTGAGGTAATACAGCCTTACCCTAAGTCCAAGCCCAACTCTCCCGCCTCCCTCAAACGTTACAGAAATGGAAAGAACGGTGTGGAGGTAGCGCTCCTTACGCTTGCCGATAAAGGACATTGGTGGTCGATGGATCCCGTACAGGCCCTCACGTCTGAGGAGGTTTGGAACTTCTGCAAGCGATACAGCCTCGGACCTCTCGAGCCCGAAATCGAAAGTGTCATCCCTGAGAACAACTCATTTGACATGCTCCCGGAGCGTGACAACACCTTTGTCATAACTTTCTCAGAACCGGTGGATTGTGAGAAGATAATCGCGACATTAAATGGTGAGGGCGGAGCTGCCATAGCTTTGAAGACCGTGAGCACCGGTTTTGAGAAGAGTGTCACATTCACCTTGCCTGAGGATGTCTCTGTGCCTGACGGTGCATACACATTGAATGTCAGCAATGCGGTAAGCAAAGAGGGAGGAGTGATGGGACAGAAGTCCTTTACCTACGTTTACGGAGTGGAGGAAGTGGGCGAGTCGCCTGGCTTCGTTGAGCTGTTCGCACCCGACTGGTACGCATCATACGATGCCATAGGCGAGGGTATTCCTCTGGGGTGGAAACGTGTGAATATCACCAATGCCGGAGGCACTGAGACCACAGCCGGCGGCACGGCGAACTGTGCGGGGGTAAGGATGAAGTATTTTCAGAAGGGAGGCGACTTCGACGCCGGATTCTACCTCAGCGCCCGCGACAACAAGACCTGTCATCTTTATTATGGGCAATATGACGGCTACCGTCTTCATCTGAAAGAAGGCAAATACAGGATTACGTTCAATTCGGTTTATTGGAGCGAGGGTGCACTCTCCGCCAATGCTACATATAATTTCAGGATATTGACCACAGCTTCCAAAACGGTGGCTGAATATTCGTCGCTTACATCCACAGGGACGATGGTTGAGAGCACGGCTCGGCAGATTCAAGGGTCGAAGCAATATTCTTTCGATTTCACAATAGATGACGAGGCTGACTATGTGCTCGACTTTGAGATGTCTGAGGGATGGAACTCCGTGATTTTCGGAAACATAAACCTGTCAACCTGCCCATCTCTTGCCGACACATATAAAGGCACGTTCTACAGGACTCTGCTTCTTGCCAGCCAGTCGGTCGAGGGATATGAGGACACGGAAGCCGGGAAGTCTTTGATGTCGGTGATTGAGAAGTATGCGGATCTTGCCTCTACGTCTCCGAGTGTTTACACAGTGGCAACCGAGGAACTGGCTGCAGCATATGACAAGTTCAGGCAGATCAAGAATGGAGTGTTCGACAAGGTGAGTAAGTCAATGGATATTGATATTGACGGCGAGATTCGCTCGTTCTGGCTTTATGTGCCAGAAGGATGTAAGCCTGATGCTCCGCTTGTGTGCGCATTGCACGGTGCGGGCGGACACAGCACAGACAACAGTCCGAACTTTAACTCACTCGCCGATCAGGAGAAGTTTATCGTGGTTTATCCGCAGGGCAAAGACATATATTTCGCTGTGTTCGGCGGTACAGTGCCCGGATGGGATGCCAGCGGCGAGGAAAATGGCGACACAAAATTCATAAAGGCGGTGGTTGACAAGATGTATGAGGATTATTCCATAGACAGGAACCGGGTGTATTGTTGCGGATTTTCCAACGGCGGCATGATGACCTATGCCATGACCAACGCATGTGCGGATGTATTCGCGGCATTTGCGTCAATCAGCGGATTCCCCCTCAATGAATTCCATCTCCGGCATACGGGCAGCCGTCCGGTGCCGTTCCTTCATATACATGGTAAGGAGGACGGATTCGTGAAATATTCGCTTATGCCGGTCATCGTCAGCGAGATGGTTTCCCGCAACGGTGCTGTGCCTGTGCCTGTGAGGACTTCTGTCAGCGGTAAATACGACAAGAGTGTGTATGAGGCGGGAGAGGGAGGTTTCCCATACATATATTATGAGATAGACGGCATGGGGCATAACGACTTCACTGCGAGCACTGAGGAAGGCAGCTCGTCAGCGACTATGTGGAACTTCATGAAACAATATACTCTTGACGCTCCTTGTGACACAACTCTGAAATGGCGGCCTGGAATCGGGGCTACGGGCTATGAGCCTACGGAACATGGATGGACAACCTCCAAATCGATTATTATGATGTCGTTTGGAAAAGATCAGAACACATCCGACAACCAGAATGTGTATTACTCATTGCAGCTTAACTCCGGCAATTACAAGCTGAAGTTCAGAGCCGACGGTGATGAGGATAAGGCCGTGACCGTGCGTATCCAGAAACTGACCGGGAACAAGCGTGTTGTGCTCAGGGGTACAGGACAGACCGGCAAGGACAATGTGTCGTTTTTCAAAATTAACGATGGTTGGGGTGAATACCAGATACTCTTTACAAAGCCATCGTCGTCCGACAACATCACAATCTCTGATATCGAGCTGTATTCATCGACTGAGGATGAGGCCACAGGCATAATACAGCCGGTAAGTACTGATGACAGCGGAAAATCACATTTTTATTCTCTTTCCGGCACTCCTGCAAACAGCCCGGTTATAGGCAACATAAATATTGTCAGGGGGAAAGACGGTTGCTCAAGAAAGATCCTTTACAGATAGGCTGTAGCAATTATTCCAATTATGAAAACATTTTTGGTCATACTCGCATTTATGCTGTGTTCCGGGTTTGTGTCTCAGACATACGCTCAGCCGGGCACTGCATATACCGATAACGGGCAGGTGATTCTCCATACCTCGGCAAAAGGAGGGTGGGGGAAATACAGCGGCGTGGATTTCTCAGGTCTTCGTGACGGTTGCTATGTCACTGCCAATGTGAAAGTGCAAGAGGACACTGAGGTGGTGTTCCGTGAGAGTCGTGCAAGCGGGCGTGAGATAGCCCGCATGAAGGTCGTGTGCCGTAGCGGCGACTACTTTAACCGTGACAATAGCGGACAATGGCAGATTATCTCCGTTCCCTTGGAATATATTCCCCGTGGCGCCTGCGACCTTTATGTGATCTGCCGGAGCAAAACCGCAGAAATCGACAAGGTTGAGCTCAGAAACCGTGAGAGTTACTTTAAACTTCCTGAGGGAGCGTTCTCCACACCCGACAGTGCTGGATTTATCCGCAGGTGGATGTTGCTTGACCCTATAGACAAGCCAAACCGCTCAAACATTGTGTTCACCGACAGCTATCTCGATGCTCAATTCAACCGTGAGTATTTTGCGGGGCAGTTTGACAAGCTCCCAACCGACGGACAGACCGTGAATGTGGATGGGCAGGCGCTCACGTGGCATGCTTTGGAGAGTGAGCGTTACAACGTGAAGTTGTTCCGGTTTGCTGACGAGAGGCACAAGCAGGTGTATGGAGTACTGTTCTGGGCGGTGACCGTAATAGAGTGTGACGATGAGATTCGTGATGTTCGCCTCGCCGCCGGCTCAAACAGCGCCTCGTCGTGGTGGCTCAATGGTGAGTGTGTGCTTCTGCTTTCAGGCGACCGCAGAATGGTGGAGGATGACGGGATGTCGTCACGTCTCACACTGCATAAAGGCGCCAATGTGTTGCGTTGTGCGGTGATCAACGGCCCTGGAATGAGCGACTTCTGCGTGAGATTTGTAAACGCTGACGGCTCACCCGTCAGAAAATTTAGAGTTAAGGGTAGTTCTATAAATTAGCTTCAGACGATTTACAGTTTATTAGCGGACAGGTTGGTTCTTGCAGCCGCAGAAGCATAGCGAGCTATGGTTCAAGGCCAAAGGACCAAGATGCCACTAAGAAACGTAAAGCGTCGAAGTCCAAAAGAGCACCCATGAGATAATAAAAACTAATTTATAGAAGTACCCTTAATCAACTTTGAACACAATGGCAGTCTGGAAGGGAAGAGTAGAGGGAGCCGTGATTTCCAGTGCGTCGGAAGTCTGACGCCATTTCACTTTACCCTTATATCCCAGTAGATTTACCTTGCTGATCTTTTTCATTTGTTGATTTCCCATCGACTTGATGGTGACTTTCTGGCCTGCCTCGGGAGACTTCAAGCAGAAAGCGTAGAGTGAGCCGTTCTTGCCAACCGTGAAACGAATGTCCTGAGCGGTGAATGGGAATTTGGCATGTTGCTCCTTCAGAGCATGTCCAGGCAGTTTGCGAATCTTGCCGTGCTTGTCAAGCGGACCTTCGCCGAAGGTGGTCCATGCCTTGCTGCCATAGACTGCCTCACCATTGACTTCCATCCAGCGGCCCACTTCCTCAAGCATCTCCTCGCAGGCAGACTCTATCGAGCCGTCGGGCTTCATGGGGATGTTCAGGGCTGCGCAACCGTCGCGGCTGATTGACTCGATGATATAGCGGATCACGCTGCCTGCGTCATAGATGAAGCCGGGAGCATAGAACCAGTCGCCTACGGGACCCTCACGCATCCAGGCCTGACTGGTGACGATGCTATCGGGGAACTGATGCTCAGCGGTGTTTACGGTGCCATTTGTCGGATGACGGAACTTAACGATGCTGAAGGTGTTCACTTCGCCGCGATTCTTCAATGTGCGATTATAGAAGTCGGCCATCACCAAGGGCATCGCATTACATTTATAGAATGTGCCCGTACCGTTGCCACAGAAGGGACCTTCCATCGTGCCGTCGGTGTAGATGAAGTCGGGGTCGTAGTTGGCAGTGACATCCATCATGCGCAGTGCCCACTGAGTAGCGTACCACTTGGCATAGTCCAGATGATTCCAGATAATGCCGTCCTTGGGGGGTGACCAGGGAGAGTGGGCCTTTGCATCGACATCCTCATATTCACGCAGGTCAATGCCGTAAAGCAGACGTGGGTCGTAGCCTTCCCACCATTTACCCTTGCCGTCGGCCAAGGTCAGATGACCGTCGTAGGGAACACCGGCCTTGTCGCCCTTGGTGTCGGAGCCAAATGCCGTCTGCCACCACCACCAGGTGTATTCGTGATGGAAAGTTACGCCATATCTCATGTTATATTTATGGCAGGCATCAGACCATTCGCGAAGCATGTCCCGTTTAGGACCTATATTCACAGAGTTCCATGGCTGGTACTGAGAGTTCCACAAGTCGTAGTTGTCGTGGTGAACACCTTGGATCAATAGGAACCGGGCGCCGGCTTGCTGATATAGTTTTGTCAGTCTCTCGGGGTCGAATTTATCAGGATTCCATTTGTTCAGCACATCCTTATAACCCACTTCCGACGGATGCCCGTAACGCTGAAGGTGGTTCTTGTAGGCTGGCGTCGTCTCATTATATAATTTGCGAGCATACCAGTCACCACTCTCGCCGGCGGCCTGAGGACCGAAATGTACCCAGATGCCGAATTTTGCCTCGCGAAGCCATTCGGGCGTGCCGGGATAATTCTTTTCTATAGATTCCCACGATGGCTTGAACGGGCCGTCACAGATGGGTATGTCAAGCTGGATTTCCCTGAATGTGTTGATATCAGCCAAAGGCAGGCTGCCGATGGGCTTCGCACTATCTACCTCCGGAATAACAGGGATAGGTGGAAGTTCCTGGCCTGCCTTAAGTTGGGGTTGGGCATATGACAAAATTACGGTTGCCATGGCCAAGATAATAATACTCGCTCTTTTCTTCTTTGATTGTAGTTTTCTCATTTTTAATTGTGTTTTGTGTTTCTGCTGGCAAAGTTAGAAAAAATAAACGTCAATACTAAGAAAAAAACGTCGGTTGATAGGACAATATTGATTTTGTGCTTTTTTTGACCGATTTAAATCCTAAGGGAAGAGCGATTGCCTTTGGCCTTAAAGCTGCGCATACCGAATGTGGTGGTTTTCTGCTGCTGGCCAGACATTACAGTCAGCGAGTAGAGGTCAGGCGAAAACTCATTCCAAAGCTTCATGTTGAGGATAGGAATGAGATATTCGTCATCTGCGGTCTGTGTGGCGGTAATCTGAGCACCATCCAGGAGGAAAGTGGGATTCTCTGCTTTAACTTTTACCGTGATACGGCTGTTCTCAATATCTGGATACACCTGAACATCGCTGATAGCTGGTGCCACATACAGCTCCATGCGTCCAAGCATGCCGTTCCACATAATCTGTGTGTCGTTAGTGTAGCTGTGAGCGAGGTTATCTACGGATATCTCGTGCAACTTCCTGTTGTCGATGATCAGAGTGAGGGTATGATTGCCTTCAGAAAGCCCGTTGACGTTAAAAATATGGGGGCTTACAAGACTCTCCTGCACCTGGCCTGCATCCTGACCGTCGATAAGCAGACGACTGCGCCACATCACACGCTCCAGTAAAAGCTCCAATGGCTTGTGTGCCATTTCCTTTGTGATGGTTATATCGCGCTGGTACTTGGCTTCGCCGATAAACGAATGTTTACGGGTGAGTCTCGAAAGCTGGGGCTTTGTCAATGCCGGGCTGAGAGTGTTGGGCTCTCCAATGCCGGCACCGTCGAGGGTGTTGGGAAGTATGATGGTTTGGCTCTCACTGTTGTCAAGTGACACTTTCCATATACTCCACTAAGGTCTAAACGCTGTTGGGCACAAATCATTATCGACAATGCAGACAGCAATACAAGGATATAAAACTTTTTCATTCTCAAACTCTATTGTATAACTTATGTTCTCACAATTACGCTTCCACTTGCCTGGTGGGTAGCCAGTATCAGTACCTCAGCTATCTGTACGTGTTCAGGGGCATTGGCTGCATAAACGGCTACGTCGGCAATGTCATCACCGGTTAGCGGCTTGATGCCAGTATAGAGTTTTGCGGCTCTTTCTTCGTCACCCTTGAAGCGGATGTTGCTGAAATTCGTCTCAACCAGTCCCGGTTTCAGGTTCGTCACACGGATAGCTGTATTGGCCACGTCTATGCGTAGTCCATCCGTAAGAGCCTTGACAGCTGCTTTGGTGGCACAATATACATTCCCGCCAGCATAGGCGGCATCACCTGCAACCGAACCTACATTGATGATATGGCCTCTGTTACGTTCCACCATTCCAGGTACTATGAGACGTGTCATGGTCAGCAAGCCTTTGATGTTGGTGTCAATCATCGTTTCCCAATCATCAGGGTTGCCTTCATACTCGGGCTCCAGGCCTAATGCAAGACCGGCATTATTTACCAATACATCTATCTTCTGCCAATCTAAGGGGAGGCCGTTGATGCACTTTTTGGCCTTTTCCCTGTCTCTAACGTCGAAGACCAATGTCAGCACATCAGTTCCTAATTCTTTTTTCAACTCTTCCAGACGATGCTCATTACGCCCTGTCAGAATTAACCTGTCGCCATTAGCAGCGAACTTTTTTGCACAAGCAAGACCGATGCCGCTTGTTGCTCCTGTTATCAATACGATTTTATCCATAGTTGTTATGATTTGTTCATCAGCGTTGTAGGCAATAATCCGTTTTTCGTCATCCTACTCATAGTGTCTGATCCTCACTTCAACACCATCTTCTTTCAGTAAGTCAGGAATACCACTAATGTCAGTCTGTCCGTAATGATAGGGGAACAGAATCTTGGGCTTCACAATTTTTGCAGCTCTCACAAGTTGTTCGGGTGTCATCGTGAATGGCTGATTGCAGGGTAGGAAAGCAATGTCGATGTCTTTGATAGCAGACATTTCGGGGATGTCCTCAGTATCTCCGGCAATATATATCCTCAGCCCGTCGATAGTAAAGATGAAACCGTTATCCCTGCCTTTGGGATGGAATTGCTTGTTAGACTCAGTGGTGTTGTAGGCTGGTATTGCATCAACAGTAAAGTCATCAGCTATCTTAAGGTTGTCACCATTCACCATTATTCTACCATAGCCCAACATATCTCCGCATCGTTTGTTTGTAACGAGCACAGTATTCTTCCCGGAAAGTTGATTGATGGCTTCCTGGTCAAAGTGATCCTGGTGTTCATGGGTTACAAAGATATAGTCTGCCTTGGGCATAGCTGAGTAGTCAACAGTCCTGTCACGGAGTTTCAGCACTGGGTCGATCTCTATCTCCTTGCCGTCATATTCAATTCTGATACTTGCGTGCATTAGAGCGTGGAACTTGATGCTCTTTCCGCTTTTAGTCTTGAAAACATCAACCTCATAGTTTGCAGTCGTTACAGGCATATTTGCTTCTTTCCATGCCAAAATGCCTCCATAGAGATTGACGACCTTATAACCTTCTGCGCCAAGTTCTGTAGCGACATTGGCAGAGCGTTTGCCACTCCTACAGTACACAGCTATTCTTTTTTCTTTGGATAGAGCCGCTTTTGCCTTCTGCATGAAGTCACTTTGCTTCATGTTAATGTTTAGGGCGTTCTCAATATGCCCCTCTTTGAATTCTTCGGCGGTCCTGACGTCAAGTATCACTACGTCTGGTTCGGCTATTAGTTTGGCAAAACTTTCAGGGTCTGTATTCTCATAATTCAGTTGGCAGCAGGCAGAAGTCATTCCAAATATTGCCATTAAGCTTGTAATTATCTTCTTCATATGCTTTATATTTTCTTTTTTCATGTCTCTTTCTTGTGTATTTTAGTTTATTTTTAAAGATTAGACATATTCGTTATTTTTTGCTGTTTTTTTTGTTTTTGCAAAAATAGACATTTTTAGGCGCACTAGCAAATCCCTGTGTAACCAATTAAAAAAAAAACTTAAAAACACTTCTTGAAAGTTCTGGCACTATGTGCTTTGTTCTGCTGTTGTCATGAATCTGATCCGTAAGCTTTTAATGTTGTAGGTCATAATCGCAATATTAAAAGTCCACTTTTTAAACGATACACCTTGTGCTTTTGTTGCGTCTCATGGCTTGACGACCTCTTGTTCCTTTTTTGTTTTTGTGAAAAGTAACACATATTTTTGCGGATGCTCCAAAATAATTCATCTACAATTAATGCTTCATTAAAACGAGGGTGTGTCAAAATAGAAAAAGTGCGCTTTGCGCAGAAATCTTTCAAATCTATAAAAATCCTTCAAATTGATAATCAACATCTTGATTTGTGGGATTTTCATTATGAGAATCTGCTTTCGCTATGCAAAGCTCAAACAAGTTTGGCTTTGCTCTCGCTTACCCGCAGATTTGTCGCCCAACGGGCGACTAAATTTTAATTTTGACACACCCTCCCTTAGGTGTTATTAGCTTAGTTGTGTAGTTAGTATGCTTTTGCAATAAGTACCCTGTATCTTGCCTCTTTGCCGCTGACCATGTCCACGCCCGGAGTTTGCTCCACGTTGAATGGGACGCAGCGTATCGTGGCCTGGGTCTCTTCCTTGATCTTGGCCTCGGTCTCGGGGGTGCCGTCCCAGTGGCAAAGGAAGAAACCACCATCTTTAATGCGCTCTTTGAACTCGTCGTAGTTGTCGCATTCGTATATACGGCTGTCGCGCAGGTCTTTGGCTTTCTTGAAGATATTGGCTTGGATATCGTCGAGCAAGTTCCTAACATATTGCTCGATGCCTTCTATGGCCACAGTCTCTTTCTCCAATGTGTCGCGGCGCATCACCTCTATGGTGCCGTTCTCAAGGTCGCGTGCACCGATAACAAGACGCACAGGCACGCCTTTGAGCTCATAGTCGGCGAACTTGAAGCCCGGACGCTTGGTGTCGCTGTTGTCGTATTTCACGCTGATACCGAGCGATTTCAAACCATTTGTGATTTCATTTGCCTTCGTGTCGATGGCATCCATCTGGTCGCCGCTCTTGCCGATAGGGATGATGACAACCTGAATCGGAGCAAGGGCAGGAGGTAGGACAAGGCCGTTGTCGTCGGAGTGGGTCATGATGAGCGCACCCATAAGGCGTGTGCTCACACCCCACGATGTTGCCCAGGCATATTCAAGCTTGTTCTCTTTGTTGAGGAACTGCACGTCGAAGGCCTTGCCGAAATTCTGGCCGAGGAAGTGTGACGTGCCGCTCTGCAGCGCCTTGCCGTCCTGCATCATGGCCTCTATGGTATATGTGTCGAGAGCGCCTGCAAATCGCTCGGTCTCGCTCTTCACGCCTTGAACCACAGGTACAGCCATGTATTTCTCGGCAAACTCAGCATATATCTTGAGCATCATCTTCGCACGCTCCTCTGCCTCCTCCTTGGTGGCATGGGCGGTGTGACCTTCCTGCCAGAGAAACTCTGCAGTGCGAAGGAACAGGCGGGTGCGCATCTCCCAGCGCATCACGTTGCACCACTGGTTGCAAAGCACAGGCAGGTCGCGGTGGCTGCGAATCCAGTTTTTATATGTGTTCCATATTATTGTCTCAGAGGTGGGGCGGATAATAAGCTCTTCCTCGAGCTTGGCGTTCGGATCCACCACCACACCGTCACCCTCGGCGTTTGTCTTCAGACGGTAGTGTGTGACGACGGCACATTCTTTGGCAAAGCCTTCCACATGCTCTGCCTCCCTTGAGAGGAAAGACTTGGGAATAAGCAGGGGAAAATAGGCGTTCTGCACGCCTGTCTCCTTAAACATTCCGTCGAGTATGCTCTGCATCTTCTCCCATATCGCATAGCCGTAGGGCTTGATCACCATACATCCTCTCACGTCCGACTGCTCTGCAAGGTCTGCTTTAACAACAAGTTGGTTGTACCACTCAGAATAATTTTCGCTGCGCTTGGTCAGCTCTTTAAGTTCTTTTGCCATTGGTTTTATGTATTTTTTGCAAATTTACGTTTTTTTTCTCATTTTTACACTCAAGAAAACCGCTTTTTATCGAATTTTGGCTTTAGAGGAATATTTTTATTGTAATTTTTGCCGGGTTTACACCTTTTTTTACTATTTTTGCATCAGAAAATACTTTTGTTTAACTTATAATTTAATTGATTATGAAACTGACTAAAATTGGAATCTACGCATTGGCAACTATGATGCTGGTATCTGCATGCGGAACCCTTAACAACACCACAAAGGGCGGACTTATCGGTGGAGGTAGCGGAGCTGCTATCGGTGGACTCATCGGTAACCTCACAGCCCCCCGTCACGGCAACAAAACGTCTCGCACACTCTTCGGAGCTGCTATCGGTGGAGCGGTAGGTACTGCCGCAGGTGTGCTGATAGGCAACAAGATGGACAAGGCTAAGGCTGCTGCAGAGTCTGTTCAGAATGCGTCTGTTGAGAAAGTGACCGACTCTCATGGCTATGAGGCTGTGAAAATGACTTTCGACTCTGGCATCCTGTTTGCAACTGGTTCTTCTACTCTTACTTCAAGGGCAAAGTCTTCTCTCAACCAGTTTGTAAACAACGTGCTGCTCGTTTATCCTGATGTCGATGTGGCTATACAGGGACATACCGACAACCAGGGATTCAAAGGTGCAAGGAGCGCACAGGAGAATGCCGACCGAAACTATGAGCTTTCACTCAACCGCGCGCAGTCGGTTCAGTCTTATCTCCTCTCCAGAGGTGTAAGCAGCACCCAGATCAAGTATGTTGAGGGATATGGACAGGACTGCCCTGTTGCCGACAACTCAACTCCTGCTGGTAAGGCTCAGAACCGCCGTGTGGAGGTTTACCTCTACCCGTCTGAGTCTATGATTCAGGCTGCCGAGGCTGGAACTCTTCAGTAAGAGTCTCAATCAAGGGATTTAATCATATCTTAATTAAGATCTGAGGAATAAGGGAATAGGGGAGTTTACAATAATATGTTTATCTGTTGTAATCCCTTAATCCCTTATTCTTTGAATAAACATAGTTTATGCTTGGCCGCTTTCTCCGAATATTTCGCAAAACCCTGAAATGGTTTTGCATTATCTTCTTCTCGTCATCAATTTTGGCGGTTATAGTATATCGATGGGCACCTGTGCCATACACCCCTCTGATGCTTATCCGCTATTTCCAGCAGAAGAGCGACGGTAAGCAGCCTCATACCTACCATGAATGGGTTGCGTTGGAGGACATCTCTCCCGACCTTCCATTGGCAGTCAGGGCAAGTGAGGATCAGAATTTCCTAAACCACTGGGGATTCGATTTCAATGCCATACAGCAGGCGGTGAAAGAGGCTGAGCAGGGGAAGCGCCAGCGTGGGGCGAGCACCATCACCCAACAGACAGCCAAGAACGTGTTTCTATGGCCTGACTCATCTTGGCTCCGAAAGGGTTTCGAGGCTTATTTCACCATCCTTATCGAGCTGTTCTGGTCGAAAGACCGCATAATGGAAGTCTATCTAAACTCTATTGAGATGGGCGACGGTATTTACGGTGCCGAGGCCGTGGCTCAGCATCATTTCCACACATCGGCGAAGAAACTCTCACGGGAGCAGTGCGCCCTGATTGCGGCCACCCTTCCCAATCCCCTGAAATTCAACAGCGCACGACCGTCGGCTTACATCCTCAAACGTCAGAAGGCCATCCTGCGCCAAATGCGCCTGATAAAGCATTAAATCATGATTCACGCCTAATATTTCTGAAAATTCATGGTCATTACATGGCAATTCATGTTAATAGTATCCTAAGTGCGTATGCACTCCAATCTTTCACATCTTTTAAATCCTTTAATCCAGCGCGAAGCGCGATGTTATTACCAAACAAGGATTAAAAGGATTTTTGTTCTTCAGGGTTCCTACGGACTGCTCTCAGATATGCTCTGTGAGAAAAACAGTCGCAGTTAGTAATGGCTGTAAGTCATCGTTAATGACCTGTGATATTATGTCTATGTCTATGTCGAAATAGCCATGAGCAATTCTGTTTCTTAACCCGAATACTTGATGCCAAGGAATTTCAGGACGAAGTGGCAGAAAACGTCCTTCTGTGATTTTGTCTATCTTTTTGAATCCTTCACCTATAGCCATTATTGTCATGCAGTTGCCGGCAAGATCCTGTACTCCGTCTGGTGACATGAGCAATTGACTCATGTCTGAGATGTCCTGATTCCATATCATCAGGTTCTCAATGGATTCCTTTATCTGGTGAAGAATGTCGAGCACAACCTCACGCTTGTCCAAAGATATCGATTCCATACTTGTTAATTTGGTTCAAGAAAAAAGGACGCATGTTGTCATGTTTGCGTATCAAATCTACGCTCGTGCCAAGTATTGATTCCAGATAGTCGGCTGCGGCACATAGCGTGTAGGCCTTTGGCGGCATGACAACAAAGAGATCAACGTCGCTGTCACCATGATGCTCGTTCTTGGCAACGGAGCCGAATAGTCTCATATAGCTGATGCCATAGTTTGTCCTCAGCACATCAGCATGACTTTTGAGTATATCTATGTATTCTTGTCGTGTCCTGATTGTCATAGAATCAATATAAGCTAATGTATTAATGAAACAGGATTTCTTCTGATTCCGCTTGCAAAACTACACAATTATTTCCAATTAACAACCTTTTAATATAAAAAAGTGCTAAATTTATTCGAATTTAGTAGAATTGTGGACTGGATGGTGTGTTTTATTATACACATAGAAGATTTTCTTCAATTTTATACAAATCTTCCATTTTTTTTGTTGTTACTGACCATTAATGGCAATGCGTATTATAATATTCTAAGCCATAGAGACTACATATTTGCCAAATATCGATGTTGTTTTATGAATTTATGGCAGTTTTGACAATTGCTTGGCAAGCTCTTCGCATTGTAAACAACTTGTGATAGAGACATCCAAATTCGGCTGGTAACATACTGTAATCTTGTCGGATGCCTCAATATTATTTCTGAAAATTCATGGTCATTACATGGCAATTCATGTTAAAAATATCCTAAGTGCGTATGCACTCCAATCTTTCACATCTTTTAAATCCTTCAATCCAGCGCAAAGCGCGATGTTATTACCAAAACAATGATAAATAAGATTAAAAAGATCTTTGTTCTTCGAACTGATAGTATTCAAATGACAAGTCCTGATAATCATGTAGGATGTTTCTTTAATATTATTTTGATTCCTGTGGCTTTCATGAGATTATTCGTTAAATCAAGTTAATGGAGGAATTTTTCCTCCAATTTTCTTTGCACTTTACCTAAAGATTGTGTTATTTTGCCGATAATATGCAAACCTAAATAGTAATGACTATGAAAAGAATAATGTTTTCAGTGCTGGTCGCAATGCTTGCAGTGGTGAATCTTACTGCACAGGACACCCCGGCACCCAAAAAGACTGACACTTACGAGCAGCTGTGGAAACTCTATAATGAGAATAACAGCAACTCTTTGCCTAAATCCGCATGTGAGGTGGCGGATGTGATTGCCGAAAAAGCAAAAGACGACCAAAATTTTTCACAGCTTGTCAAAGCTATGAAGGCATCAGCCGAGCAGAGGATGGACATATCCACGGATTCTATACTCCCTGATGTCGAACGCTTCGAGGGAATGCTCAGCAGCGCCACGGTAACCCGCGCAGCTGACGCTCCTGCCAGAAAGGCCGTGCTACACGCGCTACTTGCATCGATATATAAGTCGGTGCTCAACTCCTCGCTCTCGCGAAGCGACGAGGAGCAAGTCAAGTTGTGCAAGGAGAGAATACGCATGCATATTGAGGCCTCGTTGGACAACAAACCGCTGCTTGCCACACTCGACGCTACTCCCTTCTCTGAACTTTATTTAAAAGGTGAGGACAGCCATTTGTATGACAATGACGTGCTCTCTCTCCTGCTGTTCTATACAGAAAACACCTATCTCTTCAACGAATGCGGCAATCATCCGCAGGAGGAGATGCTTGAGCATTACAAGCAAGCGCTGAAAGTGTATCAGGACGCTGGACGTCGCAATGCCGCCGTGGCCATGCAGATACGTGTGTGGCAGCGTATGTCAATGGATCAACGCAAGTCTATGAGGCTCTCAGCGCAAGAGCACAAGGCAAATCTCAAGGCTCTCTACGAGGCAAACACGGATATAGAGGCGGGCGGCGATGCGGCTATGGCTTACTATAAGAAACGCAGTTTTAGTGACAAGCGTGAGGAACTGGAGTTCTGCAGATATGTGCAGCGCACCTGGCCTGAGACAAAGGTGGCCAAGACATTTGCCACATATGAGAAACGCTGTTTCGACAAGTCTGTCAGAGTCAGAGTGGAAGGCTATCTCGTGGCAGACAAACCCTTCAATATTTATATAAACCACCACAACAAAGTCGGAGGCCAAGCG
>JAZUMZ010000073.1:0-4072 GCA_045603885.1 Bacteroidaceae bacterium
CCGCTTGGCCTCCGACTTCGGCGAAATGCCGGGTCGCTTTTTGGCTTTAATGGGGGTTTGGGAATTATGAGTCCCATGGGGCTTATGGGACTCATGGGCCTATGGGGCCTATAGGAGTAATGAGCCCCCTATCAATAAATAATCAGTCCCGCAAATCCGCAGATTACAAGCAAAAGAATGGGGTTAACCTTATACAGCCTCACACCCACAAAAGCGAAGAAAAAAATCAGCACACTCGTGATGAAGGCGAACCAGCTCTCCGACGGCGCACTGAAATTCTCGCGTGTCATCAGCTGGATGGCGGCGGCAGCGATAAGGCCGACAATAACAGGGCGTATGGCCGCAAACACGTTATGTACGTGCTGGGAGTCGCTATGCTTTATCAAGAATTTGCTTATATAAAGCATGACAAGGAATGGCAGCCAAAGCACCGACAGCGTGGCAAAGACGGCGCAGATTACAGCCACCCACTCAGGATAGCCTTCGTTTATTGCCACGGTATATCCGGTGTATGTCGCACTGTTGATTCCAATCGGTCCGGGCGTGGACTGGCTTATAGCCACAATATCCGTGAACTCGGCATTGGTCAGCCACCCGTTCTTCTTCACAATCTCGTCTTGCAACAACGAAATCATGGCATATCCTCCACCAAAGTTGAATATACCTATCTTTGAGAACACCAAAAATATCTTAAGAAAAAGCATTGATATTTACAATTTAAACTATTTAGACATTTAGTGAATTTGGATATTATTTAAATTCGTTTAATTCGCTTAATTCGCCGTTTAATCTTTGGAGTCGAATGTTTTGCCGTAGAAAAAGCCGAAGAGGGCGGATGCCAGGATAATCCAGACGGGAGACACACCGACGAGAGTGATTAGGATGCAGCAGACGACCGGAATCCACATGGTGTGGACATTGAGTTTCGCTGAACGGGCGAGTGAGAAACAGGGAGCGGCGATAAGCGCCACTACAGCTGGCCGTATGCCTCGGAAAATTTTCTCTATGTAGATATTACCTTTGAACGCCTGAAAAAACATGGCAATCAAGACGATGATGACAATTGACGGCATGGCAGTGCCGAGTGAGCAAACCACCCCACCCTTCGTGCCATACAGCTTGTTGCCTATATGTGACGCCATGTTTATGGCGAACACTCCGGGAGAGGCCTGCGACACCGCCATGATATCGACAAACTCATCCTTTGTGAGGTATTTCCCTTTGTCCACCAACTCGGACTCAAGTAAGGGGACCATCGCATAGCCCCCTCCCAGTGTAAACAGACCTATCTTACTGAAGGTCCAAAACAACTTGTACATTTAAGATTTAATGATTTAAGATGTAATGATTTAAGATGTAAGAAGTAAGAAGTAAGATGTAAGATGTAAGATGTAAGATTTAATGATTTAAGATGTAAGATTTGACTTGCAGCCAAACTCCACTTTTCACTTTTTACTTTTCACTTTTTACTTTTCACTTTATCCTCTATCCACTTTCTGGCGTTGACGAAGGCCTCAATCCAAGGAGTGACCTCGTCAGTTTTGCGGCTATCAGGATAGTCGGCCTGCTGCCAGGGGAAGATCGCACGCTCCAGATGCGGCATCATTGCCAGGTGGCGTCCGTCGCCGCTCGCCAGTCCTGCCACGTCATAGTCGCTGCCATTAGGGTTGGCGGGATAGCCGTGATAGTTGTATTTGGCAATTACATTGTATGACTTCTCGTCATCTGGCAGCGAGAAGCGGCCTTCTCCATGTGCCACCCACAATCCCAGCTTCGAACCACTCAGCGATCCGAACATTACGCTGTTGTTTTCAGGGATGGAGAGTGTCACAAAAGCACTCTCGAACTTGTGCGAGACGTTGTGGAGCATCTTAGCTCGCTGAGTCTGGCTGGCGGTGTTGATCAATCCCAACTCCACCATCAGCTGGCATCCGTTGCATATTCCGAGCGAGAGGGTGTCCTCGCGTGCGTAGAACTCATCGAGAGCCGCCTTTGCCTTGGGGTTGAAAAGGAACGCACCTGCCCAGCCCTTTGCGCTTCCGAGAACGTCGGAATTAGAGAATCCTCCGCAGAACACAATCATATTGATATCCTCGAGTGTCTCACGTCCGCTCACAAGGTCAGTCATCATAACGTCCTTCACATCAAATCCAGCGAGATATAGCGAGTAAGCCATCTCCCTCTCACCGTTGGTGCCTTTCTCACGTATGATAGCGGCCTTCACACCACTTCGTCCACGACGGTCGGCACTGATGCCGTACTGTGACATCTTGCCTGTGAACGACGCAGGGAATTTATGCTCTACAGGCTGGTTCTTGTAGTTCTTGAAACGCTCGTCGGCCTGTCCGTTGAAACTCTGGTCACGGTCGAGCAGATGTGATGTCTCGTACCATGTGTCACGAAGCTGGTCGATATCGAACGATAAGGCTTTCCGGCCCTTCTTCACTGTCAACTTACGCGCTTTTACAGGATGGCCGATACGTATGAAGCCCACCTCGTTCTCGTTGAATATCTCCTCAACACGCTCGGTATCATCACCTTCTACCTGAATTATGACACCCGGATTCTCAGCAAACAGAATCTTCACGAAGTCGTCATCCGCAATGGCATTAAGATCAATGCTCAGACCTCCCTCCTTATTAGCGAAAGTCATCTCAAGCAGTGCGGTGACAAGACCGCCTGCGCTGATGTCATGACCCGCAAGCACAAGTCCTTCATAGATAAGCTGCTGTATGGTATTGAAAGCATCGCGGAAATACTCAGGGTTCTTCACAGTAGGAACGTCGCTGCCCACCTTGCCGAGTGTCTGTGCAAAGGCAGAGCCTCCGAGCCGGAGGGCATCATATGAGAAGTCCACATGATAGAGCACGGTGGTGTCGTCATTCCTGACAACCGGTCCCACCACCTTCCTCACGTCGCTCACCTCGCCGCCAGAGCTTACAATCACCGTTCCGGGGCTGATTATCTTTGAGCCGTCGGGATATTTCTGTGTCATTGACAAGGAGTCCTTACCCGTAGGCACGTTTACCCCCAGCTCGCAGCAGAAGTCGCTCAGCGCCTTCACACCGGCGTAGAGTCTCGCGTCCTCGCCTTTCTGAGAGCGGCATGGCCACATCCAGTTGGCGGAAAGGGAAACCGAGTCGATTCCCTCTGCCAGCGGCGCCCACACAATATTTGTCAGCGACTCGGCCACAGAGAGCACTGAGCCTGCCTCCACGTCGGCAAGTCCGGCCTGTGGCGCATGACCTATGGCCGTAGCGATTCCTTTCTCACCACGGTAGTCGAGAGCCACCACTCCGCAATCGGCGAGAGGCAGCTGGATCTCACCCTGACACTGCTGCATGGCGACCTTACCGGTCACACTGCGGTCAACCTTGTTGGTAAGCCAGTCCTTGCATGCTACAGCCTCAAGGCGCAGCACGTTGGACAGGTATTCATCAACCTTGTCTATTGTGTATTTGGCATCCTCGTATTTGCGGACAACAGTCTCGTCGCGCATATATGTCTTTGGCGAATGTCCGAACATCTGGGCCACGTCGAGGTCGAAGGGACGTACTCCGTCGCCCTGCTCGAACGCAAAATGCGCATCGCCTGTCGTCTCACCGACAACATACAGCGGAGCGCGCTCGCGGTCGGCGATTTTGCGCACATGCTCTATATGCTCTTCCTGGATAAGCAGCCCCATACGCTCCTGACTCTCATTGGCGATAATCTCTTTGGAGGATAGGGTCGTGTCGCCTATCGGAAGTTTGGTCATATCTATCAATCCACCACACTCCTCAACCAGCTCGCTCAGGCAGTTCACATGACCTGCAGAGCCGTGGTCGTGGATGGAGACCACAGGGTTCACATCCTCCTCACACAGAGCCCTCACAAGGTTGTTGGCACGCTTCTGCATCTCGGGGTTGGCACGCTGAACAGCGTTCAGCTCAATGCCGCTCGAATAACGTCCGGTGTCCACCGACGACACGCTGCCGCCACCCAGTCCGATGCGGTAGTTGTCACCGCCCACCACCACGATCTTGTTGCCCTTCTCGGGCGTGCCCTTCAGGCAGTCGCGCTTGGTGCCGTA
>JAZUMZ010000074.1:0-4873 GCA_045603885.1 Bacteroidaceae bacterium
ACAACCTCGTTGACCACGCTCTTCAGACGCTCCTCAAACTCGCCTTTGTATTTGGCGCCGGCTATCAGGGCACCCATGTCGAGAGAGTACAGCTGTTTCTCTTTAAGGTTCTCTGGTACGTCGCCTCTCACAATCCGCTGGGCAAGACCCTCCACAATTGCGGTTTTTCCGGTTCCAGGCTCACCAATCAGAATCGGGTTGTTCTTCGTCCTGCGGCTAAGAATCTGAAGCACGCGCCTGATTTCCTCATCACGGCCTATTACAGGGTCTAACTTGCCGCTGCGTGCGGCGTCAATGAGGTCAATGGCATACTTCGACAGGCTTTGGTAGGTGTCCTCGCTGCTCTGGCTGTTCACTTTCTGGCCGTTACGAAGCTCAAACACAGCCTGGCGGAGATTCTTCTCTGTCATGCCCATGCCTTTCATTATTTTCGACACACTGTTGTCAGTTAGGAATAGGCCAAGCAATATGGCCTCAAGCGAAACATATTCGTCGCCGAGTTCTTTCGTCAGGTCGATACTTTTCTGCAGTGCGTCGTTAGTCTCACGGCTCAGGTAGGGCTCTCCGCCGCTTACCTTGGGCTTGGACTGTGCGTCTCTGAGTACTACGTCTGCAAGTGCCTGTGAGTTTACACCCAACTTGCTGAATATGAAGTTGGTGACATTCTCACCCACTTTCATGATTCCGCTCATCAGGTGGCTTGGCTCAACACTCTGCTGGCCGTTCCTCTCCACAAGATTTATTGCTTCCTGCAACGCTTCCTGCGATTTGATTGTGAAATTCTTAAAGTTCATATTGTTCCCTCCTGTTATTTGTTTTTGTTTATTTAATCCTTGTGATTTGAATATTTGTTTGTACCCATTGACTTTTATTCAAAATCAATTCCTTTATAAAAATTATGTCAAAGTGGCATAAAATCAGACATTTTGGCATTATCATTATTCCCATTAATACTCCATATTACAACATCAAAGAGGATATACGTTATTTACCCCGGGTCGCAAACGCAGTGAAGCGTACCCGGGGAGTGGACACAACATACTGTTTGAACCCTGAAGGGGTTCCATAATACCTGCCCTTTAACATTTCTTTCTTTTTTTTAGATATATTTTAATTCTTTTACAATAATCTTTATAGACATACGTTATAAAATATGTATAAAATAAGTTTGTTAATGTCGCATTCAACAGTTTTAGCCGCAGATTTTATGGTTGCGGAAGAAAAGAAAATAGATAATATGAACATTTTGGAAAGAGGGCTGAAGCGATTCGGCGATATCATCGCATCGCTTTTGGGGCTTATCTGTCTTTCTCCTCTTTTCATCATAATCTATATCATCCAAAAACTCACATCAAAAGGACCGGCGATTTTTTCTCAGGAAAGAATCGGATATAAAGGAAAACCGTTTAATATTTATAAATTCAGGTCTATGGTGGTCCAGGCTGAGGTTAACGGACCAGAATTAGCCGAAAAAGGTGACAACAGGCTCACTAAGTTCGGAAAATTCCTGCGTGAGCATCATCTTGATGAACTTCCACAGTTATGGAATGTGTTAATCGGAGACATGTCTCTTGTCGGTTACCGTCCGGAGCGACAGTATTATATAAACCAAATCAAACAATTAAATCCTAATTATGACTTGCTTTATTGCAGCAGGCCGGGAATCACGTCATATGCGACAATCTACAACGGATATACAGACACAATGGAGAAAATGCTCAGGCGACTGGAGCTTGACCTTGAATATCTGAGAAACAGGACGTTGTGGATGGATATAAAAATTATTTTAAAAACAGTCTTTTCTGTAGGGAAAGGAGATAAAATCTAACGACGGGCTTGACCCGTCTTAATAATTTAAGGGTAGTTTTATAAATTAGCTTCAGGCGATTTACAGTTTATTGGCGAGCAGGTTGGTTCTTGCAGACGCAGAAGAATAGCGAGCTATGGTTAAAGTCTGGAAGAGCCAAGATACAGCTGAGAAACGTAAAGCGTCGAAGTGAAATAGACACCCGAGAGATAGTAAAAACTAATTTATAGAATTACCCTTTATAATATGAGCAGACGAAATATTCTTTCTTTTGTTTTTTTTGTATTTTGTACACTTGCTATGGCTCAGTCAAGAATGACTGACAATCAGGTGATTAACTATATAGTCACACAAAAGTCTGCAGGTATGCCGGAGGCGACGATTGTCAGAAATCTGATGCAAAAAGGTGTTACGGTTGAGCAGTTGAAGAGAGTGAGAAAGGCGTATGAGAGCCAAAAAAATGGAATTTCTGTTGTCGAGACCACAAAGGCACAGGATGCGACAGCCAACAGACAAAGAGCAAAGGAACGGGCTGGCGAGAATGACATGGTTCAGAACTACGACCATAATGGCAGGCCTGTACAGATGACTAAGACTGAGACTCAGGATGCTCTGCTGCAGGAGATTACTTTTTTGGATATCGATTCAGTCTTATATCGGGAGAATCTGTTGAGAGAATATAATCAAAGCAAGATTTTCGGACATAATATATTCAACAATAACAATCTCTCGTTTGAGCCAAGCCAGAATATTCCGACACCGGCCAACTACAGGCTTGGATCAGGCGACAAGGTGTTTATTGATGTATGGGGTGCGTCTCAGAAATCATTTGAGGGTACATTGTCGCCCGACGGTGTTGTAGTCCTTGAGGGAATCGGTCCGGTGAAATTGTCCGGTTTGACCGTGAGGGAGGCTACTCGAAAGGTTAGGGGAGCGCTTGGAAGATATTATTCGTCGTCACAAATAAGCCTTTCATTAGGTGAGACACGGTCTATACAGGTGCAAGTGATGGGCGAGGTTGTGACTCCAGGAACATACACTTTAAGTGCCTTGTCAACGGCATTTAATGCGCTTTATGCGGCTGGAGGTATCGGGGAACTGGGTACGCTCCGCGATATCAAGGTAGTACGCTCTGGCAGGCAGATTGCATCTATCGACATTTATGATTTCATACTGAACGGAAATCTGGCGGGTAACGTAAGACTCCAGGATAACGATGTTATTGTTGTCGGAGCATATAAGACGCTCGTTTGTGTGCGTGGAAAAGTGAAGCGTCCTATGTATTATGAGATGAGGCCAAACGAGAGTGTCGCGACGGTAATTGACTATGCCGGAGGATTTGCGGGTGATGCCTACAGGCGCAACGTACGTCTTACAAGGTCGGGTGGAAGCGAGTACTCTATTTACAATATAGACGAGTTCGACCTCTCCAGCTTCACAGTCCAGGATGGCGACTCTGTATATGTTGACAGCGTCCTACAGCGTTACTCTAATATGGCAGAGTTGACGGGAGCTGTTATGTTCCCTGGCAAATATCAGATTGACGGTTCGGTCTACACGTTGAAAACCTTGGTTCAGACTGCAAACGGACTGCGTGAGGATGCGTTTGCCGACAGGGTGGTTGTCAAGCGTCAGAAAGAAGACCTTACGATGGAGGTTATTACTGTAAACCTGAGAAATATACTCGACGGTGTCGATCCTGATGTTCCTCTCAAGAAGAATGACCGCATTATCGTGCAGAGCAAGCTTGATATGGCAGGTGAGCAGACTTTGGAGATTGTAGGTGAGGTGAATTTCCCTGGCAAATATCTTTTTGCTGACAATACCTCAATAGAAGACCTTATCCTTCAGGCTGGTGGACTTACCGAGGCTGCATCACTCGCAAAAGTGGATGTGTTCAGGCGTGTGAACAACAAAAACTCTTTGGCTGCCACAGATACCATTGCTCAGACGTTCACATTTGATATTAACGAACAGCTGCAACCTGGTCAAAATGAGTTTACCCTGATGCCGTTCGATAAGGTTGTGGTTCGTAAAAGCCCCGATTACTCTGAGCAGCAAAACATTACCATCAAGGGATGTGTGAATTTTACAGGTACTTACTCCATGAGGTCTAACAACTACCGCCTTACCGACTTGATTAATGATGCGGGAGGCATAACAGATCTTGGATATGCAAAAGGAGCCCGAATGGAGCGCAGGTTGACAGAAGAGGAGAGGATGCAGAGAGAGGCGTCGCTCAGGGCACAACAAATTGCGCTTTTTGAGGAGAGTATGACTACTACCGACAAGAATTTCGACCTGAACAGAGCTGACTCGTTGCTTACCATGAAGCTCGACCTCGGCTACACATACCCCGTAGCCATCGACCTTGAGGAAGCTCTGAAGAACCCGGCAAGTACAGCCAATATCACACTGCGTGACGGTGATGTGGTGACGGTTCCGCAATTCTCTAATACTGTGAAAATCAGCGGTGACGTGATGTATCCGTCATCTATCAACTATAAAGAAGGCGAGACGCTTTCTTATTATATCGACCGTGCAGGTGGATATGGTGACAATGCTCGCAAACGTAAAACTTATGTTATTTACATGAATGGCTCCGTACAGCTTGTTCCTCGGCACTACAAACACGCCATCCAACCTGGTTGCGAGATTGTTGTTCCATCAAAGAACTCTCGTAATAAACTTACAACAGCAGAAACCGTAGCTATCGGTACATCAGCGGCTTCTATAACCACTATGATGGTTACTATCGCTAACCTGCTTAAATAAATTGTTTTCTTAGATTAATACATCTAATTTGTTTAAAATTCAAGCTACTGACTTTTTTTATGATTAATAGAAAACAAATAAATACAGAAGAAGTTATAGACAATGGGAAATCTGGATATGACATTGAGTGCTTTTGCAGAGTGTTATTTTCAAGATAAGGAAAACGAGTTAAAGGAGCGTACCATCAAAAATAAAAAGTATATGATGGAGCAACATGTTTTTCCTTATTTTGGTCATTTAAAAATGAAAGAGATAACACCTCAGCAAATTAGCCAATGGCAGAATAAGATG
>JAZUMZ010000075.1:0-6215 GCA_045603885.1 Bacteroidaceae bacterium
ATACCGGGACCTCACCGACTCCATGCTGGACGCGAACCATCAAAATGTTATGATAAAACTTATGAAAGATTACGCCAAAGAGCACCCGAGACAAGCAGTCGTGCAGACTGGGGAGGAGAAAGAAGAGAATGCAAAACAGGAGGAGACAAAAACAGAAGGGCAAGAGAGTGCAAAAAAGAGTGTGGAAGGGCAAGAGAGTGCAAAAGAGAGTGTGGAAGAGCAAGAGACTGAAGTCAATACATCAGAGGAAACCTCAAATGAAAACACAGACGAAGAAGCGGTCAGCCATGAAACCGTGGAAGAGTATGCAGAGACGGAGAGCAAGGAGGAGACTGAAAACATTGATGAGTCGATGGAAGATGTAGTCCATGCAGAGGAGGAGGCAGACCCTACCAGCGGACTGGAAATGGGGCATGTGCATAACATCGACACAGAAATCAAAAGACTCAGCACTTTGGAAAGAGATATACAGAAAACTCTGGACAAAGAGGAATATAAACAAAAGGAAGAGACTGCTCCGATTCAAGCTTCCGAAATTAACAATGCCCCTGACTCTACGGAGGAAAGTCTGAAGCAGAGCAAGGCTGTCCTGTCTCAGGTGAGAATGTTACTCATGGCAAAGAAAAACGCACAGAAGCCAAACGCCATGGCGTTCTATAAAAGTTGCCCAGGATACTAAGCCGGAACAATCCATCTATTTTTGTCTAAAATAGACGAACCACCTCTGTCAATCAGCATTGCGGAGACCTCCTCCTTTATCTATTTTTATCTATTCTAGACAATCGCTCTTTGACACTTGAGATACCCTAAAACCTCCCCTCCCTTTTACTGGGGAAGGTATTGGTCGAGAAGGGAGTCGAGCTGCTGCTGGGCTTCAGGGGTGATATCGACTTTTGACTCTTCGTAGGCTTTGTCGTATGCCTCGCGGTAGCCACGCTCGTAGTCCTCGCCTTTGCCGGCGAATTTATAGCTTTTCTTGCGTGAGTGGATGGCGTCGTCGGTGCCTTTGAGCACTCCGTCGAAGAGCCCCTGCTCGTAAGTGTCGGGCTCAAAGCCGGTCGTTGGGTCGGCTGTCGGGGAGACAGGCTTTGATGCTGCTGAGTCGGTGGTCTCAACGACGGCAGAGTCTTTCTTCTCTGAATCGGCTTTCGATGACTGGTTGTTGGTGTTGTTGCAAGCGCAAAGCGCAATAAGCGATATAATAGCGACTTTTTTCATCTTGTAATATGTTATGGAACCCTTTCTGGGTTATGTTGTTGATATACTCTTGAAATCTCGGATTGCGTTTATGAGTTGTGAAGGCTGGTCGATGATGTTGGCGGCTCCGATTTTTTGCAGGAACTGCCTTCCCCGGAATCCCCAGCTGACCGCTACAAAGGACAGGCCTGAATTGGATGCCGTGAGGTTGTCCACCTCGCTGTCGCCCACGTAAACCGCCTCTTCTTTAGATGAGTTGAGTCGCTTGATGGCATTGAACACCATGTCGGGTGCTGGCTTGCGCTGTAAATCCGGCTTTTCTCCGATGGCAATGTCAACGTACTCCCCCAAAAAACTGTCGTATAGCTCCTGTACTGCCGCATTGGGCTTGTTGCTTACGATGGCGGTCTTGAAACCTGCAGCCTTGACCTGAGCGAGCATTTCCGCTACACCTTCGTAAGGACGGGTGTTGTCCATGGAATGTTTAAGGTAGTACGGACGGAATGTGGTCAGCACTTGTTCCACTATGGCTTTGTTGGAATTACCAGCAGGAAGCGACTTCTCAATGAGGTATGCCACTCCGTAGCCGAGCGCCATGCGAACGTCCTCCTTGGAGCGGGTGGGGTAGCCATGCTGTGCGAGCGCATAGTTCACGCTTGTATGTAAGTCGTCAAGGGTGTTGAGGAGTGTGCCGTCGAGGTCGAATACTATGGTGGTGATTCCAGACATAGGATTTATGCTTTGTTGGCGTGCCTTTGGCACTTTAATGAAAAGGAGTCGCCTTTGGCGAGAAATCTTACAAATTGGTTCAAATCTTCCAAATCATTATTACGGCGTGCCTACGGCACTTTTTATTTCAGAGGTTCCGGACCGTCGAGAGTCGGAGTTACAGGGATGATATGTCCTTCTTCGTCGAAATGTAGCTCGTCGATACAAACCTCGCGGTGGATGCCAGGAGCAGAGATGCGGTCGATGAAATTCTTGTTGATACGGTGGTACACGATATACCATTTGTCCTGACCGGGTATCTGCAGGATGGAGTTGTGGGCTGTGCCGTAAATCTTGTCTTGCGGACGCTGGATGAGAATCGTGGGGTATTCACCGTTTACCTGCTCGATAGGGCCGAGAGGCTTCTTAGACACTCCGTAGCATACATGGTAGTTGGGGGAGCCTGTGTCATCTACAGACCAAAGGAAGTAGTAAAGCCCTTTGCGGAAGAACACATAAGGCGCCTCACGGTATGCCCATGTCTTTAAACTGCCTCCAGCAGGGGTCATGACGGTAGTGGTGCCTTCTTTTAGAGATGTCATGTCTTTGTTCAGCTCGGCTCCGGCCATATAGCCGTTGCCCCAGTAGATATAGTGCTTTTTTGATTTAGGGTCGGTAAACACATCGACATCAATCTGCTGTCCTCTGCCTGCAGGAGACTCGGAAATGATGGGCTGTCCGAAGTCTGTAAACGGACCAGTGGGGTCGTCGGCCACAGCCACGCCGATTTCCTTGCGCTTACCCGCATCGGCACTGAAGTAGAAGTAATACTTATATGATCCGTCTTTCTGCTTCACCTCTTCTATAGCTGGTGCCCACGCGTTGCCTTTAGCCCAGCTCACTTGGTCGCTCTTCACGTCGAGCATCACGCCCTCGTCTTTCCAGTCGGTGAGGTTGTCGCTTGAGAAGACGCTGAACTGCCATCCTCCCCATCCTGGGAATCCGTCGGTTGTGGAATAAATATAGTATTTTCCTGTTTTGTTGGAGTACATCACCTCAGGGTCGGCATGGAATCCCGGCAGTATGGGGTTGGTGTGTGGACCATACTCCTTGAGAAGGCGGTCTTTTTCCTCCTGTGTGATAGGTATTATGGTTCCGTGGCGTGGGGTGAACACACCTTCGGTCTTTGTATTCTGAACCACCTTGAATGTCTTGAGGTCAGGGCTCTTGCAGAACTGGTAGTGGCCGTTGCCGTAGCAGTCGTACATGACAATCCAGAACGAGCCGTCTATGCTCTGGCATACACCCACACCCTCTACTGACTCTTTCGTCTGGTCCACGTTGCCCTCAATCTTGGTCCACTGGCTGCCCGGCTTCTCTCCCTTTGAGGCTGTAAGTCTCGATGCGGTGGCTTGGTAGATGCCGCGGCCGCTCTCGCTCTTGTAGAAAAGGTGGTAGAGCTGGTCAGCCTCGTTGAACACGATGTCGCCGTCGATAGTAGAAGCGCCGTTGTCGAATAAGAACACAGGTTCGCCCTCAAGCTGGGTGAAGTCGTCGTTGACGTATGAATAGTAAATGCGGTCGAACGAGCGCTCGTCGCTGGTGCGGAGAGAGTAGAACACCATGTATTTCCCTTTCTCCTTGTCGTAGATGGTCTCAGGCGCCCACACCCTGGTGACATTGCGCCATGTCTTCGGGTAGGTGGTTGGGAAGTGGATTGTGGAGTGTGTCCAGTTGATAAGGTCGGAAGACTTCATCAACACCATGCCACGGTTGGAACTCCATCCAAGTGACGACTTCATGTCGGTCACCACCATGTAGAAAGTCTTTCCGTCTTCCCCTCTAAGGATATGGGGGTCGCGAACGCATCCCGTGATAGCGATGGTGTCGCTTGATATGACCGGTTTACCCTCGTTGAGAGGTGTGTAGTTGTAGCCGTCGTCGCTGATGGCGTAGCAAATCTGCTCTTGCTCTGGCGCATTGCCGGTGAAATAGGTAAATAGATATGCCACTTTCTCGGTGTTTTGTGCCTGCGCCATGGTGAGTGCGCAGAGCGAAAGAATAAATGATGTTGCTCGTTTCATTATCGTATGGTTTTGGTTTCTAATTAGAGAGGTTCTATAAATTAGCTTCAGACGATTTGCTGTTTGCCGCCTTCTTCTTTCTCTTGAAAATCTTGGGGAACCTGATGTCGTGCAGGTAAGTCAGTTTTATCTCGATAGTCTGGTTGGCTGAACGTGAGAAATAACCTTGCTTGGAGTTGTCGTAGGTGTCTCCCAGGCCGTAGTAGTAACGTGCATGGGTGATAAAGTGGCTCTTACCGATGGTCCATTCAACTCCCAATCCTGCTACGATTCCGTAGTCGAAGTGGTTGTCGATGTCGTGGTCATATTGATAGACCACGTTGTTGGGGCGCTTGCTGGTATCCCAGTTACCTCCCCCAAATTTCTCACCGGTGCTGAATGCATAACCTATCTGTGGACCGGCCTCCAATATAAACTTAAGTCCCTTGCGCTCTTTACCCCAACCCATCTGCATGAGCATGGGCAGTTGAGCGTAATGGATGGAGTGGGTGTAGGTGTTTTCGCTTCCGTCCTCAATTTTCTCATCCCATCCCAGGTTGGCGTAGTTCAGCTCGAGCTGCAGACCGCAGATGGTGGAGAAATATTTCTCGCTGACATATCTGCAGTTGATTCCGAAGGTGGGTGAGTTTTTCTTGTTCTGCTTGATGTTGGGGCTGAAATTCATAGTGTTCATTGTGACTCCCCCGTTAAAGCCTACGCTGAAGTCGGAACGGCGGTCGCCTACCTGAGCCAATGATGAAATAGGCAAAACCGCCAAAAGCAGCGCTGTTGCCGCCTTTGCCGTCATTTCAGTTAGATACTTAGGACAGATGACGTGAATTGTCATGTTCAAGGATGTATGATTCTGATGTTTTTGTTGATGAATCCACTCGCGGATGTCAGGTTGCGCTCGAACAACATGGGATTCTGGAGTGCGTTGATATGCACCTCGTCCTGTCTGACGATAAAGTCTGTGCCAAACTGATGCAGTCCTCCGACGAAGAAGCGTGTCACGTCATATCCAATCAGTCCGTATAGTGGACGTGAATTGTATTGGTCGCGCTTAAACTTGGATTTAAACTGCTTTGTGAACGCAAGTACGTCTGACGATGTGAGGTCGGCGTAGAACGTGGTGTAGAAACTGCCGTGATAACGCCTTATGAGATGGGTGTTCTCAATAGAGAATGTCTGCCACTCTGGGTATCCGAACATAGCCAATTTGCTGGTGACGCTACCATCAAGCTGGCTGAGCATGTCGGCGATTTCACGGAATGCACCCACACTCTTGGATGTGGGGATGAGCACGGTGCGCTGTCCTCCCATGTGCGGAAGCATGTCGCTCAGCTCTGCTGGGGTGTGTACCGACTGAGCGATTCCTTTGGAGGTGAGAAAAGACTTGAATCCCTCAATATATCTCACGTCATCGGTAGTCTCGTTCTGAACGAATACCACGTTGCTGCCGATATTCTCGCTTACGAATGCGTTGTAAATACGGTCGTAATTGGTTGAGGCCTTGCTGTTAACCTGAAAAACGGTGGGATAGCCCACCGTTATGTCTTCCCTTGAGGAAAAGGGCACTGCCATGGTGATGTTGTTCTTCTTTGCGAAGTCTCTAAGCGAGTTGATATATTCAGCAGACTTGGCACCTATAATCAGGTGGACATTCTGGCTGCTGAGCTCGTTGAGGATTGTGGAGATGGTTTTCTCCCCCTCGTCGTAAACATTGATACTTATATTGGCGCCGCCAGCTTGCAACTCTTCAGCGGCAAGAATCATACCCTCGTAGAAGTCAATCATCTTGATCGCCTCCTGTGACTTGGTGTCGTGGCTCAGCTCAAAGGGCAGAATCAGAGCAACATTGATGTTGGGGATTTTTTTCTTTGCTTCCTCGGCGAGTCTTCTCTCCTCTTCCTCTTGAGCCTTGCGTCTGGCCTTCTCGGCAGCCCGGCGCCGGATGTCGGCTATCTCAGAAGCGGTGTAAGGGATACAAACCGCAATGTTCTTCTTGATTTTGTTCTTTTTGATGTGGGGGTTGGCGGCAAGCAAAGCCTCACGGCTCACACCGAACTTGGCACATATGGCATCGACCGTGGTCTTTGCCTCTGTTATATACGTCAGCTTGCACTTGGGAATCTCCACATCGGGCAACGACGGTGTTGTGTCACGCTGTGGCTGGGCTGCCACGGGGCGTGCCACCTGCTGAACAGCTGTTGTCGCTGTCGCCGGTCTTGCTAAGTCGGATCGTAG
>JAZUMZ010000076.1:0-3022 GCA_045603885.1 Bacteroidaceae bacterium
AGATGAAGCGGAAATGGGTTGCGTTAGGTCCCTTCTCGTCGTCAATAGAGAACTCAGCATAGTCCTTCATGTCAATGGAATATGCGCGGATTGTGCGGGTTCCGTTAGGACGAACCTCTGCTATCATGCCCTGAGTCACTGCACCGGGGAATACGAAGCCACCATTGTAGTCGGGGTGCTCTCCTATGAGATTGATACGGCCTGGAGAAGCATACACTGATCCAGGCTCACCGCCAAGATGTTTGATAAAACGGGTTCTTACATCATCGATTGTTAATTTCATAATAATTTGATTTTTATAGGGTTAATATAATATACTTAAAGTGATTCTAGATGTTCTTGCTATGCTTTTTTGAGTCCAATCTTGCTTCCCCAGTTGCAGAACCAGAATACATAAGCATAGTAAACGAACATAAGCATAATTGCTACACCTACGCCTAATGCAGGATTGTCAACAACGGCACCCATCAGAAGAGGAAGTGTCGCGCCACCAAGGACACCCATGTTGATAAGTCCGGATGCGTTCTTGGTGTGAGGACCAAGTTCTTGCAAGCCCAAGTTGAAAATCAACGGCCACATTACAGAATGGAACAGACCGGCTGCAAGCATTGCGTAAACTGCATACATTCCTGGAAGGAAAAATGAGAGTCCTACACATATAGCACCTAATACAAGACACCATGAAAGGAGTGTGCGTGCCTTGAACTTAGCGAGGATTGCAGAGCCGACAAAACGTCCTACCATCATTCCTCCCCAATAATAAGGAAGGTAATCTGTTGCTGAGTTAGGCAGTGTGGGGTCGGCTTTCCAATAAGCTGGCAACATAGAGGGAATACCGATCTCAAGTCCCATATACATTGCGATTGCTAAAGCGCCAAACCATACGTGGGGATATTTGAACACACTGCTCTTATATTGTTTCGCATCCTCGGCTGCTGTCTCCTCATTGGCTTTGTCCTTATCGGGATCTGGCAATTTTATGAAGAAAAGAATTGCGGCAATGATTACAGAGAATATACCCAATGCCAGGAACGGTCCAGGCACATTCTCCGGCAGCTTGGGCTTGCCTGCGATTATTACGTATGTGATGAAAATCGGTGCTACGGTTGTAGCGACAGAGTTCAATGCCTGAGACAATGTCATGCGGAATGCGCCGCTTTCAGGTTTGCCAAGAACCATAACGTAGGGGTTGGCAACTAATTGAAGCATAACCACACCCAATGCAACGATACTCATGCAGCAAAGGAATACGGTATAAACGCTCTCTGAGCCGAGAGCGGCTGTCACACCGAGATTGTTGGCGATAAATCCAAGGCCTACAACCGTCAATCCAAGTACAAGTGTTGACTTGTAGCCTATTTTGCTCATCATCATGGCAAAAGGAATGGAGAAGAAATATGCTCCATAAAAGAATGTGTTGACAAGCTGTCCTTGAGTGTCTGAAAGTTTGAACGCTTCCTTGCAGAACTCAATCATTGAGTTATTCATTGTCGTGATGAATCCGATAAGGAAGCACACGATAAACACAATGATCAGCGGAAACAAATAGTTGGTTGTTTGTTTTTGTTGAGCCATAATTTTTATTGATTTTGTTTGATTTGTTCACGTTTTTATTTTCTATCCGGCTTTACTTGGTCACGCCAAATTTGTAAACGGTCTTCTGGGTGTAGGTCTCACCAGGATTCAGCACTACAGACGGGAAATAAGGACGGTTAGGACTGTCGGGGAAATGCTGTGCCTCAAAGCAAATTGCAGAGCGGCGTGGGAATGTGGCGCCGTGTTGACCAGGATAACCTGTTGCCCAGTTGTCGGTATATACCTGAACGCCAGGCTCGGTGGTGTAAACCTCCATCGTGCGGCCTGACTTGGGGTCTGTGATGCGTGCTGCGAAGGAGCATTCACCTGGCTCTTTCTTGTTCAGAACGAAGCAGTGGTCATAGCCTGCGCCGTTCTTTGTCTGGATATCGTCGGCGTCAATGTCCTTGCCAACAGGCTTGGGAGTGGTGAAGTCAAATGGGGTACCTTTGACAGAGTCTATTGTGCCGAGAGGAATTGACGTGTCGTCAATAGGAATATAGTGGTCGGCGTTAATCTCGCAGAGCAAGTCGTCAACGGTCGGGGTGGGATTGGCTATGCCGGCGATGGAGAAGTAACCATGGTGGGTCATGTTGACGATGGTCTTCTTGTCTGTCTTTCCTTTGTAGTCGATAACCAGCTCGCAGTCGTCTGTCCAGGTATAGACAACCTCAATCTCGAACTTGCCGGGGAAACCTTCCTCCATGTCTGCTGCCACATAATTCAGTTGCAGGGCGTTCTCGCCTATAGGCTTTGCGTCCCATACACGACGGTGGAAGCCGGTCGGACCCCCATGAAGAGCGTTGGGACCGTTGTTTATTGCCAAAGAATACTCTTTGCCGTCGAGAGTGAACTTACCTTTGCAGATACGGTTGCCATAACGGCCGATCAGGGTTGACAAATATGGTTCCGGACTTGAGATAACATCGTCGATATTGTCGTGACCCTGAATCACATTGCCGATGTTGCCGTCTTTGTCGGGAACCATGATTGCTACAAGCGCACCGCCATAATTTGTTATGGCAACTTCATAGCCTTTGGAGTTCTTGAGGATGAACAGGTCTGTCTGCTTGCCGTCAACCTCTTTCTGGAAATCTGCGGCTTTCATGCCGCATAAATTCTGATTAGTGCTCATATTATTAGTCGTTTTTAAGTGTTTTCATCGTTAATTTTATGTTTTTCAAGCTGTTTGCTGAATCCGTACGGTTGCCTGTACGCATCAGCGCATAATTATTATGCAAATAAACCAAAAATTTTTAAAACAAACTAATATCTGACCACTTTTTTTCAAAAAAAATGACAAATCATGGTTTTTTCCATGATTTGCCACCTTTTTTGCGAATCTATTGGTGCATCTTCAGGGTCGTCTTTAGGGTAGTTCTATAAATTAGCTTCAGACGATTTATAGTTTATTAGCGAGCAGGTTGGTTCTTGCAGCCGCAGAAGC
>JAZUMZ010000077.1:0-12651 GCA_045603885.1 Bacteroidaceae bacterium
GCACATTTCCGGACTATCCGGCTGACATACGCGCTCCCCAAGGTTCGTTGACCGGAGTGAGCGGATTTCAGGTACATATCGGAGCAGATATAGTATATACCCCGGGTGACAAGTGTGACGTGCTCGTGGCAATGAACGCCGCGGCGTTGAAAACGCAATACAGATATGCCAAGCCGGGTGCGGCAATCATTATAGACACCGACGCGTTCGGTCCCTCAGACTTGAAGAAGGCTGCTTTCGAGACCGACGATCCTCTCAAGGAAATGAATATAGACCCCGACCGTGTGATAGCATGTCCTATCACTCAGATGGTGAAAGACTGTCTTGCTGATACGGGTATGGACGTGAAGAGCATAGTGAAATGCCGCAATATGTTCGCTCTCGGACTTGTGTGCTGGCTTTTCGACCGCGACCTCAACGTTGCGTTCAACTTCCTCAAGGAGAAATTCGCGAAGAAGCCAGGAGTTGCAGAGGCCAACATAAAGGTGATTCAAGCAGGCTATGACTACGGGCATAACACCCATTCGAGTGTTGCCAATGTCTATAGGATAGAGACCAAGAACAAGGTGCCTGGACGCTATATGGACATCACCGGCAACAAGGCCACAGCCTACGGGCTTATAGCCGCCGCTGAGAAAGCTGGCTTGCAGCTCTATCTCGGCTCTTACCCCATCACCCCCGCCACAGACATCCTTCATGAGCTCTCGAAGCACAAATCGCTCGGTGTGAAGACCGTGCAGTGTGAGGATGAGATCGCCGGATGTGCCAGTGCCGTAGGAGCTTCGTTCGCAGGCGCTCTTGCCGCCACCTCTACTTCCGGACCTGGTATATGCCTGAAGTCGGAGGCCATGAACCTTGCGGTCATCATGGAGCTTCCACTCGTGGTGCTTGACGTTCAGCGGGGCGGTCCGGCAACAGGACTGCCGACTAAGAGCGAGCAGACCGACCTCTTGCAGGTGCTGTTCGGACGTAACGGTGAGTCTCCAATTCCGGTTCTTGCCGCCACCAGCCCTACCGACTGCTTCGACGCTGCCTACAATGCGGCTAAGATCGCGCTTGAGCACATGACCCCTGTGGTGCTTCTCACCGATGCCTACGTGGCAAACGGCTCAGGAGCATTCCGTCTGCCCGACCTGAACGACTATGCAGAAATCACCCCCCCTTACGTGCCTGAGGAGTTGCGCGGCTCTTGGACACCCTATCAGCGAGACGAGCAGACAGGTGTGAGATACTGGGCAGTGCCGGGACGTGAGGGCTTTGAGCATATCCTCGGCGGACTGGAGAAAGACAATAAGACCGGAGCCATCAGCACCAACCCTGAGAATCATGACCTGATGACTCGCCTCAGACAGGAGAAAATCAACAAGATTGAGGTTCCCGACCTTCAGGTTGAGGGTGACATTGATGACGCCGACCTGCTTATCGTTGGTTTCGGAGGAACTTACGGCCACCTGCATGCCGCCATGGACGAGATGCGCGCTGAAGGCCGCAAGGTTGCGCTCGCACAGTTCAAATATATCAACCCGCTGCCTAAGAACACGGCTGACGTGCTCAAGAAATATCCCAAGGTTGTGGTTGCAGAGCAGAACATGGGTCAGCTCGCAGCTTTCCTCCGCATGAAGATCGACGGTTTCGTGCCCATGCAGTTCAACGAGGTCAAAGGCCAGCCCTTTGAGGTGGCAACCCTCAAAGAATATTTTGAGAAGATTTAGGGGATGGGGAAATGGGCCCCATGAGTCCCATGAGCCCCATGGGACTCATAAAATCTCAAGACTAATAAAAAAATCCAAAAAAACATGGAATCAACAGCATATACACAAGCAGATTTTAAAAAAGGCCAGCCCCGGTGGTGTCCGGGTTGTGGAGACCATTTCTTCCTTGCCTCGCTTCACAAGGCAATGGCGGAGATAGGAAAAGCTCCGTGGCAAAACGCCGTGATATCAGGAATCGGCTGCTCCAGCCGTCTTCCCCACTATATGGCCACTTATGGAATGAACACCATCCATGGCCGTGCGGCTGCAATCGCCACAGGCTGCAAGGTGACAAACCCCGACCTGACGGTGTGGCAGGTGAGTGGTGACGGCGACGGCCTTGCAATAGGCGGCAACCACTTCATACACGCCAACCGCAGGAATATCAACCTGAACATGATCCTGCTGAACAACCGCATCTACGGACTGACGAAAGGACAGTACTCACCGACCTCTCCGAGAGGCTTCGTGTCGAAGTCGAGTCCTTACGGAACAGTGGAGGATCCGTTCCGTCCTGCAGAGCTCTGCTTCGGTGCCCGCGGCCATTTCTTCGCCCGCGCCGTGGCCACCGACGCCAAGGGAACAGTGGAGATCCTCAAGGCTGCCGACGCCCACAAAGGCGCCAGTGTGTGTGAGATTCTCCAAAACTGCGTGATTTTCAACAACGGGACTCACGACTCTGTCTATTCACCTGCCGAGCGCAAGAAAAACGCCATATACCTGAAACACGGCGAGAAGATGGTGTTCGGTGAGAACGACGAGTACGGCCTGGTTCAAGAGGGTTTCGGCATCAAGGTTGTGAAAATCGGTGAGGACGGCTATACACTCAACGACGTGCTGGTTCACGACGCCCATTGTGAGGACAACACCCTCCACTCCAAGCTGGCTATGATGGAATGGCCTGTGGCGCTCGGTGTGATCCGCGATGTTGACGCCCCCACATACGACGAAGCTGTATGTGCACAGATTGAGGAGGTGTCGGCAAAGAAAAAATATCATAATTTCGCCGAGCTACTCGAGACCAACGACATCTGGGAAGTGAAATAATATTGTTAGAAAGTCATTAACAACACCTCAAAAAAGGCGTACTATGGCACTGATATATACAAAAAAGCGCGATGAGCAGGAAAGTAACGTCGCTGATCCGTGGAATGTCTATGGTGTGAGCTTCGGTAAAGACGCTAAGGTTGACTCTGAGAAAGTGGCCTATGAGGTTTCCTCCACATGTGATGACCTGCCCGCAATGAAGAAAGACGATGAACAGTGACGAGCAATATATGCGCCGCTGCATCCAGCTTGCCCGCAACGGCCAAATGACAGCGCCCCCCAATCCAATGGTGGGCGCTGTCGTGGTGTGCGACGGACGAATCATAGGCGAGGGCTATCACGTGAGGTGTGGAGAGGGACATGCCGAGGTCAATGCCCTCCGGTCGGTACGTAGTGAAGATGAGCACCTGCTGCCACAAAGCACAATATACGTGAGCTTAGAGCCATGCGCCCATTATGGCAAGACCCCTCCCTGTGCCAAATTGATAGTGGAGAAGAAACTGAGACGTTGCGTGGTGGGGTGTATCGACCCCTTCAGCAAAGTGCAGGGCAGGGGTGTGGAGATCCTCCGTCATGCCGGCATAGAGGTCACAGTGGGAGTTTTAGAGGATGAATGCCAAGAATTGAACAAACGTTTTTTTACTTTCCATACGCTGAAACGTCCGTTTATAACCCTGAAATGGGCACAGACATGCGACGGCTTCATCGGTTATCCCCCATCACCTGAGGGCAGACAACTTATAATCTCTAACCATCTCACACGCATGATATGCCACAAACGCCGTGCTGAGCATCAGGCCATACTCGTGGGTCGCAACACCATAGAAACCGACAAGCCGACTCTCAACGTGAGGTATTGGAACGGACAAGACCCGTTGCCTGTGATTCTCGGCCATCGTGAGAACTTGAGTTCCGTAAACTTGAACATGACCCGCGAGCCTCTATTCTGCACGACCATAGAAGAGGTGATAACTACACTCTACGACAGAGGAATCCAGTCTCTGCTGGTGGAGGGCGGAGCCCGGACTCTCCAGAGTTTTATAGACCGCGGCTTTTGGGACGAAGCTTTTGTTGAGACCTCTCCACAGCGAATGGGCAACGGGGTGGCAGCTCCAAGACTTCACGGCGAAAAACTCCTCAATACGGCTAAATATCTCTCAAACACAATCGACGGCTTTTACAATGCCAACCGCGAAGAAATTTAACGGCAAATATTTTTAACTGCGATATTTTAACTGCGAAATTTTAAACGGCGAATTAAGCGAATTAAGCGAATTTTCACACACTTTGCTTAAATTCGTTTAATTCGCATAATTCGCCGTTTTTATATTTCACTGCTTAATTCGCTTTATTTGTCGTTTTTCTATTTCACAGCATAATTCTCCGTTTTTATGGCTGTTTTTTTCAATTCAGCCGTTAAAAAAGGCAAAAAATACATATAAAAACCTTTAAAAGTCGCTTTATTTGTGGAGATTCGGAAAATTGTTTGTAATTTTGCAAATTGAATAATAATGTACTTATTTCAGCAACGGAAAAATGGTCAAAAAAACATATATTTTCATGTTCCTGGTACCGGTGATTGCTCTGGCCACCCTCTTGTTCTCTTGCGTGGACTCTGACAATGAAACCACAGGTTCGCCTATATGTGTAATCACATCCATGAGTGTGGGTGACATAAAATCAGAATACACCACCACCATAAACGGCAAGGACACAACTTACACACGCACCATCTCAGGGTCATCGATAAAATTTAACATCGACCAGGTTGAAGGAACAATCATGGCCGTGGACTCACTTGCCTATTGGGCAGACATCACACGCGTCGTTCCTACGGTTGTTGCCGCAGGCTCGGTGTATTACCGCCAGGCCGGCACATCCGACGACTATGCCTACCTGAGGAGCGGCTCAGACTCCATAGACTTCAGCAAAGGTGTGGAGCTGCTCGTGGTGTCAAGCGACGGGAACTATTCCAAGCATTATACGGCAAAGATCAACCTCAGCGAATATAGCACAGAGGAGCTGGAGTGGTTCAGTCTGTCAACCAACCTCACCTTGGAGGGCAGGCACAGAACATTGAGCAGGGATAACAATATTTTTGTTTTTGCCGAGATTGACGGCAATGCCACACTTACATACGCCGATGCTGACAAACTGAGCTGGACTGAGCCGCAGGCTCTCTCAGAAAATATAGACTACCGGTCTGTCACCCTTTTCAACGACTTGTTCTTAGCACTCGGCGAAAATCAGGAAATTTATTCCTCATCCGACGGGTTGAATTGGGCAAAGAGTGCCTCTGGACAGACTGCCGAGCTTTTGCTCGCCGCCGACAAATGGAGAGTCTATGCCTTTGACGGCACAGACATTATCTCCTCTGAAGACGGAGAGAACTGGCAGGTCGAGACAACACTCTCTGATGTGGGCTCTCTTCCTCAGATGCCAGTGTCGTATGCCGCATACAACCTCAAAACCAACACTAACCTGCAGAACGTGGTGATGGTGGGAAACAGCGGGGATGCGGCTGTCAGTGCCTGGTACAAGGTAAGTTCCAACAATGATGACTCCAACCAAAAATGGAGCCAGGTGAGCTATCCCGACAACAACAGCTATCCGATGCCTCAGCTGACAGACATACAGCTGGCACGCTACAAGGATGTTTTAGTAGTCATAGGCGGGGCATCAGCCGACGGCTTGGTAACCGCTTATGAGAATATATATGTGAGCGCAGACAATGGCATAACATGGCATGTGCCATCCACCGGCTACAACATGGTGAGCCAGTTGGAAGGCACTACCGAGCCTGTGACGCTGACGAGTTGCGGCAAATACCTCTTCATAATCCAGTCGGGCGGACAAGTGTGGAGAGGAGTGATACAATGACCAAAACCTTAACCAGTGCCACTTATGAGACTGCCCCGTTTGCTCCATATTACGGCCATGCTGGCCGCCATGTCCACACTGCCTGCCTCAGCGCAGGAGTTGGAGTATGCCCTGGAGGTGGGCTTGATGGGTGGCGGCAGTTTCTATATGGGTGATGCCAACTACGATGGTTTTTACAAGAACATCAACCCCTCTGGGGGAGCGTTTGCCCGTTGGAACATAAACCCGCGCATGTCGGTTAAGTTCAACGCGCTATATGCCGGCATCAGCGGCGACCTGGGCAAGACCGCCAACAAATATCCGTCACTCCAGGAGATAGGCGTTGAGAAGCCCGACTTCAGCGAGCCCCTCGTCGATGTAAGCGCCACCTATGAGCTCAATTTCTGGGGATTCGGCACGGGAGCCGCGACATACAAAGGCAACAAACGGTGGACACCGTATATCCAGTTCGGACTGGGCGCGACATATTGCAACAAGACATTTACGATGAACCTGCCTATAGGTTTCGGAGTGAAATACAAGGTCAAGGACCGCCTGAACATAGGTCTCGACTGGGCGATGCACTTCTCTATGAGCGACAAGCTCGACGGTGTGACCGACCCTTACAAGATAGAGAGCGGACTGATGAAGAACAAAGACAGCTACTGCATCACGTCGGTGTATGTGTCGTATGACTTCTGCGCCAAACTGCGCAAATGTCCGAGCCTGAATTATTGAAAAAAGAGGGGGATGGGATAAATAAGCCCCATGAGCCCCAGGGGTTTCATAAGACCCATGATAATTAAAGAAAACAAGCAATAATATATGTATCTCGAGCAGCTTGACAAAACACGACTTCCACATCACATTGCCATCATCATGGACGGCAACGGCAGATGGGCAAAGGCCAAGGGTGAAAAGCGCACCGACGGCCATGTTGCCGGGGCTGACAACGTGCATGACATCATCACGGCCGCGGCAGAGCTGCATATTGATTTTGTCACCCTTTACACCTTCTCTACGGAGAACTGGAACCGTCCGAAGGAAGAGGTGGACGCTTTGATGCAGTTGCTGATGAAGCACCTTGACGGCGACCTGTTTATGAAACACGGCCTGCGATTCAGGGTGATCGGCGACCGCAGCCGCCTGCCACTCTTCGTGCGCGAGGGTATCGAGGCGATGGAAGACCTGACAAAGGACAACAAAGGAACCTGCCTGGTGGTTGCTCTCAGCTACTCGTCGAAATGGGAAATCACGGATGCCGTCAGGAAAATCGCCGCCAGGGCGAAGAGCGGTGACCTCGACCCCCAGGATATAAGCGAGCAGACAGTGACGGAGGCTCTACAGACCGCATTCATGCCTGACCCCGAGCTGCTTATCCGCACCGGCGGCGAGCAGCGTATCAGCAACTACCTTCTTTGGCAGTGTGCCTACAGCGAGTTCTACTTCACCGACGTCTATTGGCCAGACTTCAACACAGAGGAGTTTTACAAGGCAATATGCGATTACCAGCACCGCCAGCGGAGATTTGGCAAGACTGGAGAGCAAATCGAACAGGAAATATCAAAATAACAACATAGACGATGAAAATCTCAACACGACTCATACTTTCAGCATTATTGATGACGCTTGTCCCGATGTTCATGAATGCCCAGGACATCCAGGAAAAGCCAACGGTTGTTTACGGACAGACGAAACGTATGCCCATCGGTGGCATCAGCGTGGAAGGTGTGAAAAACTATGAAGACTACCTGCTTATAGGAATCTCCGGTCTGTCGGTCGGTGACGTGATTGAATATCCCGGCGAGGATATAAGCCAGGCCGTGAAGCGTTACTGGAAACACGGACTGTTCTCCACTGTCAGGATAGAAGCCGACAAAATCCAGAACGACAGCATATACCTGAAAATCGTGCTTTCTATGCGTCCTCGTGTCAGTACCGTCAATATCAACGGCGTGAAGAAAAGCGAGAAAGAAGACCTGGAGCAGAAAATCGGAATCATCAAAGGAAACCAGATTACCCCCAATATGGTTGACCGCGCCAAGATTGTGATTAAAAAATATTTTGACGACAAAGGCTTTAAAAACGCCACCGTCAATATTCTCCAGCACGATGACATAAACAACCCCAACCAGATTATCGTGGATGTGAATATTGACAAGCAGGAGAAGGTTAAAGTACGCCATATCCATATCACAGGTAATGACCATATCAAGCGCAAGAAGTTTATGGGTGGATTCTTTGGAGGCGGACTGCTGAAAAAGACCAACGAGAAGGGATTCAAGAGTTTTTTCAAGACCAAGAAGTTCATAGACGAGAAATACGCAGAGGACAAAGAGCGTGTGATTGAGAAATATAACGAGCTGGGCTACCGCGACGCGGAGATTACGGCAGACAGCGTGGTCGATGTGGGCGACAATCTTGTAGATGTGTATATCCATATTAACGAGGGCCAACAGTATTTCGTGCGTGACATCGCCTGGGCCGGCAACACGCTGTTCAATTCCAGCGCACTGAACGAGATATTGCAGATGAAGCCGGGCGATGTCTATAACCAAAAACACATAAACGACCGTCTGAATGCCGATGAGGATGCCGTCAGCAACTTCTACTACAACAAAGGCTATGTATTCAACCGTGTCACACCCGTGGAGGTGGACGTGGACGGTGACTCCGTGGACCTGGAAGTGAGGATTGTGGAAGGCAAGCAAGCCGCAATCAACAAAATCAAAATATATGGTAATGACCGCGTTTATGAGGAGGTAATCCGCCGCGAGCTGAAAATAAAGCCAGGCGACATGTTCAACATGGACGCTTTCAAGATGTCATACCAGGAAATAGGACAGATGGGACATTTCGACCCGGAGCAGATAGACTTCAAGCCAGAGGCCGACGAGGTGAACGGTACGGTTGACATGAACCTGGGACTGGTATCTAAAGCCAACGACCAAGTGGAATTCTCGCTTGGATGGGGTATTACCGGCGTGATAGGAAAGATTGGTCTTAAATTCACCAATTTCTCCATGCGTAACCTTTTCGGCAAGAACAAGAACCGCCACGGAATACTGCCTCAGGGTGACGCACAGCAGCTGGAACTCAGCGCATCTACCAACGGACGCTATTACCAGTCGTACAATATTTCGTTTTTCGACCCGTGGTTCGGTGGCAAACGCCCCAACTCACTCTCTGTCTCCGCATTCTACTCAAAGCAGACAGACGTGAGCTCGTCTTATTATAACAGCGCATATTACAACAGCTACTATTCCATGCTCTATGGAGTGGGTAATTACAACAATTCCTACTACAACAATTACAGCTCTTACTACGACCCAGACAAGTACATTCAGCTGCTTGGACTTTCGCTCGGTTGGGGTAAACGCCTGAGCTGGCCCGACAACAACTTTAGTCTGTCGGCAACTCTGTCTTACACACGCTATATGCTCAAAGACTGGGAGTACTTCCTTATCACCGACGGAAACTGCAACAATATAAACCTGACACTCAGGCTTGCCAGGTCGTCGATAACCAACAATATATTCCCACGCTCCGGCTCACAGGTGTCGCTATCCGTTACTGCGACTCCGCCTTACTCGCTCTGGGACAACAAAGACTACAAATATCTCAGCGCACACACTTCCACAGCCGATGCCAACCGTATGCGCAACTTGCAGGAGATGTACAGGTGGATTGAATACCACAAGTGGAAATTCCAATCGAAATTCTATACTCCTCTGTCGAGCGCACAGAAGTGTTTCGTGCTCATGACCCGGTTTGACGCCGGTTTCCTCGGTTCGTTCAACAAGTATAAGAAGTCGCCGTTTGAGACTTTCTACATGGGTGGCGACGGAATGTCGGGATACTCATATAACTACTATTCAGAGACCATCGGTCTGCGTGGTTACGAGAACGGATGCCTTACACCCTATGGACATGAAGGTTATGCCTATTCACGCATGGCTCTTGAGCTGAGATATCCTGTTCTGCTTCAAGGCAGCACCAACATCTATGCACTCGCATTCCTTGAAGGCGGTAACGCATGGACAGACATAAAGAAATTCAACCCGTTCGACATGAAGCGCTCAGCAGGAGTTGGAGTAAGGCTCTTCCTCCCGATGGTCGGTATGATGGGTATCGACTGGGCATATGGCTTCGACAAGGTCTTCGGCTCCAAGAATTACTCAGGCAGCCAGTTCCACTTCGTGCTCGGACAAGAGTTTTAGGTAATTGAAAAGTGAAGAGTGAAAAGTGGTTTTTCGCATGATTGATTTGTTGTTTTTCGAGATATAGCAGAGATTTTTATTAATAACAAACAAAAGAAATATATAGAAATTATGAAACGACTATTTTTAACCGCAGTTTTGGCTCTTACCGCGTTTGTCGGTGCCTCTGCCCAGAAGTTTGCCATGGTTGACATGGATTATATCCTTAAGAATGTTCCCGCTTATGAGCGTGCAAACGAGCAACTCAACCAAATGTCGAAGAAATGGGAGGCAGAGATTGAGGCCATCCTCAAGGAGGTTGAGTCGGCCTACAAGAAATACCAGTCGGAGTCTGTGTTCCTCTCTGACACACAGAAAACCAAGACCGAAGAGGACATCATGTCCAAGGAAAAGCAAGCCAGCGACCTGAAAAAGAAATATTTCGGCAGCGAGGGAGAACTCTTCAAAAAACGTCAGAGTCTTATGGCTCCTATCCAGGACGAGATTTACACCGCAGTAAAGGATATCTGTGACCAACACGGTTATCAGCTGGTGCTTGACCGCGCCTCCGGCGGCAGCATTATCTACGCCTCTCCCAAGATTGATATCAGCGACGAGGTACTGCAGCGTCTCGGTTATTCGCACTAAATGATTGTAAATAAAAGTATTCATGTTCAGCAAGCGCAGCAGGCTAACCCCGAAGGGGTTATACATTAGTAACCCCGAGTAATAAAATAAAGCGAAGCGGTGTTTTATCATCCGGGGGTATGAAATCACTTGTCCTATCCGAACCTTGAAAAGGTTCCACAATATAAGCATTATCGCATCCTGTAGAGTTTGTGGAACTTGAATAAAAGTATAAAACCAAATATAATTATAAATACAAAAAGAAAAAGATGAAAAAAGTAATTCTCGCACTTATGATGGTGCTTCCCCTGAGCGTGTCTGCTCAGAAATTCGGACATTTCAACAGTTCAGACATTATGCAGGCTATGCCTGAGACAACCGCAGCCCGTACTGAGCTTGAGACAAAGGCAAAGACATACGAGGAAGAGCTCAAGCGTATGCAGGACGAGCTTAAGGCCAAGTCTGACGACTATGAGGCAAATAAGGCCACCCTTATCGAGGATGTGAAGAAACGCCGCGAGCAGGAGCTCAACGACCTCGGACAGCGTTTCCAAGAATATTACCAGAAGAGCCAGCAGGACCTGGAGCAGCTTCAGAACCAGAAGCTTACAGAGATCCAGCAGAAGGTGATCAAGGCTGTTGAGGAAATTGGACAGGCTGGTGGCTACGTGTATATCATGGACGTTACCGCAGGTATGCCTACGTTTGTCAACACCTCTATCTCTACAGACCTGACATCTCAAATCAAGGCAAAGCTCGGAATCAAATAACGGTGGATAACCGGTGAAAAAAATCAAATAGGTAATCGATGAATTTTGTTAAAGAATTGGAGTGGCGCGGCATGATTCACCAGATGATGCCCGGCACAGAGGAACTGCTTGAAAAAGAAAAGAATGTGTCGGCATATCTGGGAATTGACCCCACTGCCGACTCCCTTCATATAGGTCATTTGTGCGGTGTGATGATGCTCCGCCATTATCAGCGTTGCGGCGGAAAGCCCTATGCGCTTGTAGGTGGTGCTACCGGAATGATCGGTGACCCTTCTGGCAAAAGCCAGGAGCGCAACCTGCTCGACGAGGCCACACTGGCCCACAACGTGAAATGCATAAAGGCTCAGCTGTCCAAGTTTCTCGATTTCGAGAGCGACGCGCCCAATAAGGCGGAGTTGGTCAACAACTACGACTGGATGAAGAATTTCACGTTCCTGGACTTCGCCCGTGATGTAGGCAAGCATATCACGGTAAACTACATGATGGCGAAGGAGAGCGTGCAGAAGAGACTGAACGGCGAGGCCCGCGACGGACTGTCGTTCACAGAGTTCACTTATCAGCTTCTTCAGGCTTATGACTTCTATTACCTCTGCGAGCACAACAACTGCCGACTGCAGCTGGGTGGCGCAGACCAGTGGGGCAATATAACCACCGGCTCGGAGTTGATCAGGCGTATGTCGGGCAAGGAGTGTTTCGCACTTACATGTCCGCTTGTCACCAAGAGCGACGGACGCAAGTTTGGAAAGACAGAGAAGGGAAATATATGGCTCGACCGCAAGCTCACATCACCTTATCTGTTCTATCAGTTCTGGGTGAATACAGCCGATGACGACGCAAAACGCTATATAAAGATTTTCACCTCTCTCAGCAAGGAAGAGATTGACGCGATTATCGAGGAGCATGACCAGGACCCTGGAAGGCGTGTGTTGCAGAAACGTCTTGCCAAAGAGGTGACAGTCATGGTTCACTCCGAAGAGGACTATATGACCGCCGTAGAGGCCTCAAACGTGCTTTTCGGTAAATCGACCAAGGAGTCGCTGCTTAAGTTTGATGAGCAGACCCTGCTTGACATCTTCGACGGAGTGCCCCACTTCGAGGTAGAGCGCTCGCTTTTCGAAAACAGTGTGAAGCTGGCAGACCTCTGCACAGACAACGCTTCGGTGTTCGCTTCAAAAGGCGAGATGCGAAAGCTGGTTCAGGGCGGTGGCGTGAGCGTCAATAAAGATAAGATTTCCGACCCGAATATGTCGGTGACCACATCCGACCTTCTCGACGGAAAATACCTTCTCGTTCAACAGGGCAAGAAGAAATATTTCCTTCTTATCGCCAAATAAGGAGACATTGGGAAGGGCGTGCTCAAAAGCGTCCGGTAATTAAAAAAGAAGTCGGATCGTAGCC
>JAZUMZ010000078.1:0-3520 GCA_045603885.1 Bacteroidaceae bacterium
GGAGTCAATATTTATCTTCTAAAAATCGTCAGAAATCGTTGTTTTATCCTTTGAAAAGTGTATAATCGAATTGAGAGAAGGTGCTTATAATGAAACGACTCCTAATGGATGAACTAATTGAATGGAAAGACAGCGCCAAGAGAAAACCCTTGCTTCTTCAAGGTGCTCGTCAGGTTGGAAAGACATGGTTGATGCAGGAATTCGGAAGTCAATACTTCGACAATGTGGCTTATATCAATTTTGATAGAAACGAGCAGGCGAAGTCTATTTTTGATGGAGACTTCAAAACAGAGCGTATACTAATTGCTATCAACGCTCTCACAGGGGTTCGAATTGAGCCGGAGAAAACACTTATCATCCTTGATGAAGTGCAGGAGGCTCCCAGAGCAATTTCATCTTTAAAATACTTCTGTGAAAACGCACGCGAATATGCAATCATCGCATCTGGCTCTTTTCTTGGTATTGCTATGCATGCCGGTATTTCTTACCCTGTGGGTAAAGTTGACCTAAAGACTTTGTATCCGATGAGTTTTCGGGAGTTTTTACTTGCGAATGAAGTCTCCAATCTACTTAGTGTGCTTGATGATGAGCTATACGACATTGCAGCGATTTTTTCCAGCGACTATGAGATGTGGCTAAAACGTTACCTCTACATCGGTGGAATGCCTGAAGCAGTAGCAGACTTTGTCGAACACCATGACTTTACATCTGTCCGGAGAATACAAAAAGATATTCTGGCAATGTACGAAACGGATTTCGGGAAGCACGCATCTGGCAATGAACTGGAGAAAATCCGGCTAGTGTGGGGGTCTATTGCCACTCAGTTGGGAAAAGACAACAAGAAATTTGTGTTTGGCGACATTACCCCTGGGGCGAGGGCTGCCACCTTTGAAAATGCCATTCAATGGTTGTGTGACAATGGATTGGTATATAAGCTTTCCAGTGTCTCTGCTCCACGTATGCCACTCAAAGCATATGAAGTATTCAACAACTTTAAGCTTTATCTGGTCGATGTTGGCCTGCTTGGTGCAATGACCGATTTACCTGCTTCCATCGTGTTGGACGGAAGTGATATCTTCGTAGAGTTCAAGGGAGCTATGGCAGAACAGTATGCAATGCAGCAATTAAAATCAGATACAGACCTCCATCCGTTCTTTTTCCGAAAAACACAGTACAATGAAATCGACTTTGTAGTGCAATCTGATCGAGATATTGTACCTGTGGAGATAAAAGCTGGTAATAATTTGCGCTCACGGAGTTTGCTTGCTTATTGTAAAGAGTACGAACCAAGAAAAGCAATCCGATGCTCCCTGCATACATACCACGAAGATGATCCGATTACCGAATTGCCGCTGTATGCCATGGCGAATATAGAAAAGGTGATTAAATAAGGAGTTGATCCATTTGAATAACCAAGAGCCTGATTATTTGTTTGTTACAGGCAATGGATATGACCACTTAGAACCTTATTTGGAAAAGCTCTATGGTCAACGGGCAAGTTTCAAGATAAATCTAGACCGTTTTTTGAGAGGAGAAGAATTCCAAAAGTGCTATAGTGAGACTGAAAGAGAAAAACCATTAGAAAGGAGAAAGGATATGAGCAAGAAAGTGAAAGCTGGCGGCAAGCACATTGCCGATGCATACGACATCGTCATTGTCGGCGCATCCAGTTCCGGTGCGTACTTCGCAAGAAAGATGGCCGAGCAGGGCTATTCGGTGCTCGCTATTGAGAAGAACAGCGCGGAGAAGCTGAGCACCGGGTATGACATTTTCCACATCGCGGAAGCAGACATGAAGGCGCACGGACTGCCCATGCCCCAGAAGGGAGACGGCATCTGGTCCTTCGAGTTTGAGGATATGGCGCACTTCTCCCCATACAACCACTACGAGAAGCCGTACCAGGTGAAGACCATCGGTCTGCACAAGCACCCCTACATGCTGATGCTCTGCGATTGGGCGAAAGAAGCCGGTGCCACCATACTCTTCGAAGCACCGTTTGAAAGTGCCATTGTAAAAGGCAAAGCCGTGAAAGGAGTGTCATTCCGGTATGGCGGCAAACAGTACTCCGTGAAAGCAAAGCTCGTGGTAGACGCGTCCGGCCAGCCCGCCGTGGTGCGCACGTCCCTGCCGAAGAAAGTCGGTATGGAGACCTTCAAGCTATCCAACAAAGACGTGTTCTTCGTGCGGCTTCGGTACATCCAGTTCGAGGAGCGGAAACGCTGGATGCAGAACTGGGTGTGGATCGCCTACAAAATGTGGCTCGCCCCCAGCAACAGCGAGTACGATGCCATCCTCGGCATCGGCTCCTGCCTGAGTTTCGAGCAAGGCGAGGACTTCTACGAAGGATTCTGCAAGAACGTCGCGCCCGAATTGCCACCCTACAAGGTCGCAAAGATCGAAGACATGCCCACGCCTTACAAGCGTTCTCTTTACTCCTATGTTGCTGACGGGTTCGTTGCTGTCGGTGGAGCCGGGCTGGTCAACCGGGCGGACAACGGTGAAGGCGTAACAGAGGCGATGAACCACATCGACATCGTCGTCGAACGCATCTTCAAGCTGTTGAAGAAAGGTAAGCCGCTTACCCGGAAGAACCTCTGGAAGATCAACAAGAAGTACAACAGCGGCCAGGGCAGAGACTACGCCATGCTCTACGCCGTCATGCAGAAAGCGCTCATGCTGTCTCCGGACACTATGGAGTATATGTTCAAGAAAGACTGCATCCTGTCCCAGTCCATTCTGGCAGAACTCGGCGAGACACTGACGCCTCTGGATCTCGCACGCCAGTTGATCGAACTGGTGAAAGGTCTACGTTCAGGCGCTATCCCGAAAGCGGAGTTCGGACCCGTTGGTGCCGGCGTCCTGAAAGCGGGCGCGGCTATCGTACTGTACACGCTTTACCCCCGCACCCCGCGCGGCTACAAACTCTGGTGTCATTATGCGCAGAAGCTTTGGGACAGCGTAGGCCAGATGGCGGACTTGTATGAATGATTACTTTTGAAGAATGAGATGAACCCGCTCCCCAAACGGAGAGCGGGTTCGCCTATAACGTGTGGCTCTTAACAAGTTTATGGCCTATTATTCGACGATTCCTTCTCTTTTCTTGTAGAGGTAGATTCCGCCAGAGCCACCGGCAAGAACTATAACTCCTACAAGGATGTAGAGCAGAGCGTAATTAGAATCCGCATCTTCGGCAATTCCAGTAACTGGAATGTCTTTCGCCTGGTTGGTGACGACAATGCTGACTGCATTTTCGTCATTGCCTTTGAAACATGGAAAAACTATAAACAAAAAGTCAGAGAATCCGATGATGAACAGTCCAAACAAGACCTGCAAGAAATGGAAGAACTGGCAGCGCTCATGTCCGTTATTATCAAACGGAGGCAGGAACTTGGCCTGTCCCAGCGTGAACTTGCAAAACAATGCGGCATGCCGCAGTCTTCTATTGCACGAATGGAGACCGGAATCACGTTTCCTCGCGTTGACACCCTGGCCAAAGTGCTTCGTGTGCTTGGGTTGACGT
>JAZUMZ010000079.1:0-4333 GCA_045603885.1 Bacteroidaceae bacterium
CGAATGTATGCTCCCACTGAGCACTGGGCAGCTCGTCCTCAGACACAACTGTCCATCCGTCTTGCTCATCCACAAACACACGCCAGTCGCCCATGTTGATCATAGGCTCAATTGTGAAAACCATTCCAGGAACAAGAAGCATTCCCTTACCTCTCTTACCATAATGCACTATATCGGGATCCTCATGGAACTCCAGTCCCACTCCATGCCCGCAAAGGTCACGTACAACAGAAAAACCGTTTTTATGTGCATGTTTTACTATCTCATATCCCAAATCGCCGACAAAGCAATAGGGTTTCGCTGTCTCCATACCGATTTCCAGGCACTCTTTTGCCACATCGACAAGTTTCTGTTTTTTAGGTGTGGTCTTACCACCGATAACAAACATCCGTGACGCGTCGGCAAAGTAACCATCAAGAATTGTAGTCACATCGACATTGACTATGTCACCAACCTCGAGTATCTCATCTTCAGATGGAATTCCATGGCACACCACCTCATTAACACTCGTACATACGCTCTTCGGGAATCCCTCATAGTTGAGTGGTGCCGGAATACCGCCGTTGCTCACAGTAAACTCATGCACAATGGTGTTGATTTCCTCTGTTGACATACCGGGGCGAATATTTTTCTCCACCTCGTCGAGAACCGCAGTGTTGAGCACTCCGGCCCTTCTGATACCCTCAATCTGCTCTGCTGTCTTTATTAAATTCCTTGATGGCACGGTCTTTCCCCTGCTCTCCCATCCCATGATGATTTTGTCCATCTCTGTGAGAGGTTGTCCTGGAATCGCATGCCACATTCTTTTATTTTTTTTCTTCTGTATCATTCGCTTGTCAAATATAATGCAAAGTTACTGCCTTTTTTCAACATATTCACCTTTTCATCCGATTTTTTTTGCAAAACCTTTGTACATGTCATGAATAATTACTTATTTTGTATGAATTAAACCCTAATGGACAATTTGGGTAAAAAACATCAAAATACGATTGTTAAAAACAGAAATATGATGAGAAAAATCAAAGAATTAGTTGTCTATGCCGCCTTCTGCTCAATGGCAGGCTTGGTTTTGTCATGCTCATGCGGCGACAAGAAGACAGACAATGCATCGAGCGACCCTTGGGTACGGCCAGAGAATTTAGACACGATTGCCGATATCCCGACAAAAGAAGTGAACGACACAATTACGATACAGGGCCGCCTGTACCGTTTCAACTACAAAGTGTCGGCCGTTGACAGCCTTCCCGTTGTGACCAGTTTCTCCGGCCAGCGCTACCATGACAACTGTGTGACTCTGACCATCAATGGTGACAGCAGCCAGCTTCTTCGACGCACGTTCCTTAAAAACGACTTCAGCGGCCATATTCCAGCCGTCGCATTGAAGAAGTCGGCACTGGTTGACTTCAACTACTTCCCCGCCAAGCGCAGCGACCACAGCCGCTTCCATTTCCTCGCGATTGTCGGCGACCCGGAAGACAACGACGAGAACGCCTATTTCATGGACGTGGTTATCAGCAACGGTGGCGAGGTACATTTCGAGCCGGCCAAGAATGAGGATTTAAGCACCATGCCCATTGACTACGAAGAAGAAACAGAACCTTAGCCCATGACATTCTCCCTTCGCCAACTCTCTATCGCGTCTGCCCTCCATTTCCTTGTGGACGGCCTGTGCGCCTGCTGCCTGTATGTGATTTACGGGCATACAGACGAGTGGTTTGTGATGGGTATGTTCATGCTTTACAACGTATCTGCCTTTCTCACCCAGCCATGGACCGGGATGCTCTCCGACCGTGTCGTCAGAGGACACCTGCTTCAGATTGCGTCCTGCGTGCTGTTGTCGCTCGCTGTTTTGTGGGCAGCACTGACAATTCGCCTGGGTCTTGCCGGCACATCCTTTCCTGTGGTTCTTTCCGTGGCACTCCTGTTAGGATTAGGCAACTCACTGTTCCATGTATGGGGCGGACGTATGACAGCTGTAAGAAGTCGCAACGACGCTCGTTGCCTTGGAGTTTTCGTATCCACAGGCGCTTTGGGCCTGACGGTCGGTATCATGCTGGCATCATGGGCAACTCTGCTTTGCATGCTCTTAGCGATATGCGCACTTTCTCTGTTTTTCATCAAGACCGACAACTACGAGGGTAACACGTCCTCTGCAATTATCACAGATATAACGGGTTTAAACGAAGAACAAAACACATCTCCGTCTCCTGCTCTTGGCCGCCAATGGGTGATATGGCTGTCTGTAATCGGTCTGATGTCGTTTGTGATGTTCCGCTCGTTTGCCTCTGAGACATTCAGCGGCGGTCCTGACAAAAGCAACATTCTCATTGTGGCGTTCGGACTTTGCGCCATGGCCGGCAAGATGTCGGGTGGATGGATAATGCGTGGACTTGGAGTGTCACACTCCATCATCGTTCTCCTTGCCGCCACCCTCGTCTGCTTCTTCCTCAAGCCAGCCGGCATCGGAATTCTTTTTGCCGGAATGTATCTGATCAACTGCACGATGCCTATAACCCTCTATCTTGCCAACAAGGTGATGCCCGGCAAGGAAGGTCTGGCATTCGGACTGCTGGCAGCTTCACTAATGCCGGGATATATGCTCGCCATGTTATCGTCCTCTTCCGACGCATGGGTCGTTGCCTATCTGTCAGCTCCTCTTGCTGCCACAATAGTTATAGAGCTGGGGGTGCTCGCCTTGCTGAAAGAACGCCGCAGCGAGGTTTTGTGGTCGTCGGTTGTCGTGAACATCCTGACAAACGTTCCACTGAACATATACGTCTTATACGTAAGCAGCACCTGGACGACGATTTTAATCGGAGAGCTGCTGGTTGTTGCGGTTGAGACGCTTTGGTATTGGTATTTCGTCCGTTCACTGAGCCGTTCATTCGTTTACGGACTGCTCTGCAATGCTATAAGTTTTCTGATAGGATTGGTCTATTCGATGGTGACGGGCGGGGTTAGTTTATAGTTCTTGGTTTGAAGTTTTTTAAAAATTAAAATATTATGTTTGAGTCATTTGCAAATTGGTATTCGGCTATGGAGCCTATGCAACAGATGTTTTGGGGATGCGCTATTGTCGCCTCCGTTGTGTTTTTGATTCAGATGCTGCTCACTTTGATTGGCATGGACGGTCACGATGTGGACACCAGTTTTGACGTCGCCGACTTCGGCGATGTCGATTCCGATACGATGGACACAGGCGGTGGATTGTCTCTGTTCAGCATCCGCAGCCTTGTGAATTTCTTCGTAGGATTCGGCTGGGCGGGCGTAAGCCTTCGAGAGCCCATCGGCAACAACTGGTTGTTGGTTGTAGCCGCCGTGGGAGTGGGATGTCTGTTTGTGTGGTTGTTTTTCTATATCCGCAAGCAGACCCGCAAGCTTGAGGCCAACGGCGCATTCAACATACGCAACTGCGAGGGAAAGACAGCCAATGTTTACCTTCGAATCCCAGGCAACGGCAAAGGTAAGGGAAAAATCCAGATTTCGGTTAACGGGGCATATCACGAGATAGACGCCATGACCGACGGTGAAGAGATTCCCACCGGCCGCAAAGTGGTCATAACCGAAGTTATAGACGGTGAGACTCTCAGGGTTAAGGAATCATGAAATAACAAATTCAGTATTAACTTTAAAATATTAATTCTATGGAACAGATGTATTTGATTATTGCAGCCGCAGTTGTGGCAATCTTCCTGTTCATGGCGATAATCAACCGTTATCGTCGCTGTCCTTCTGACAAGATTCTTGTGATCTACGGCAGCAAGAGCAACAAATCGTCAGCTCGCTGCGTACACGGAGGTGGTGCGTTTGTATGGCCTATTATAGAGGACTATGCTTACCTGTCGCTAACCCCCATCAGCATCGACGCCAACTTGACGAACGCTCTGTCCAGGCAGAACATCCGCGTTGACGTTCCCTCACGCTTCACAGTGGGAATATCTACCGACCCGGAGTCGATGAATGCTGCCGCTGAGCGACTGTTGGGACTGACCCCTGCCCAGATTCAGGAGTTGGCACGAGATATCTTGTTTGGACAGCTGCGTCTTGTAATCGCCACGATGAGTATTGAGGAGCTTAACAACGACCGCGACAAGTTCTTGGAGAGTATAAGCGCCAATGTTGAGGTTGAGCTGAAGAAGATCGGACTTCGTCTGATTAACGTGAACGTTACCGACATCAAGGATGAGAGCGGCTATATCGAGGCTTTAGGACGTGAGGCTGCAGCCAAGGCCATCAACGAGGCAAAAGTTCGCGTGGCCGAGCAGGACAAAGTCGGAGAGATTGGTAAGGCCGAGGCCGTTCGTGAGACTCGAATCCGTACAGCTGAGGCTAA
>JAZUMZ010000080.1:0-4546 GCA_045603885.1 Bacteroidaceae bacterium
GTAAGATGCAATCGCTCTACGCTGACGAGGAGAAGAACCAGAAGCTGGTTGAGGAGATGGCCAAACGCTACACGGAGCTGGACTTCGACAACCTTGACGAGCTTAACCAGCGCATCAGCGCCGCCATCCTCGAAGGCCGTCACTCCGAGCCCGACTCCTTGTTGCACACTAAGGGCGATATTAATGAACGTGCCAAACGTCTTGACGAACATCATAATGTTAATGTCAAGGCTGAAGCCGATCTCGAAAAGAGCAAGGCGATGGAACAGAAAGACCGTGAGGACATTGCCCGGGACTGCTACAGTAAGTTTGAAATGTTCAAGCTTCAGATTCAAGACGAGAATCATACTGATTCTGCAATGCATTACATAGAACTGAGAGCGTCGCTCGATTCTTTAAATTATGAATGGCAAGAAGATGCGGGAAATTATATCCTATATTATGTCGGTGATTACAATAAAGCGATGGCATACTATAAGCGCATGCTCAAATTAGCCGAAGGTGAAAATGATCAGGATCTACAAGCTGAATGTTATATGGCAATTGCACAAGTATGTTTAGGACAAAAAAGAGTTACCAAAGCCAAAGAATATCAAGAAAAAGCACTAGAATTATGGACAGCGACGAAATCACCATTAATATATATTGCAATCCAAGGTCTTGGAGATTCTTGTTCTGATGACGGAGATTATTCCAAAGCAATTGAATATTATGATGACGCACTTGTGGTGACAAAAGCTCTGTTTGGCGAGAAGGACATTACTGTAGCTTCTATATATAATGGTTTGGGAGTTGCGTACATAAGGAAAAGAGAATATTCGAAGGCTTTGGAGGTTTTGGAGTTGTCCCTTGAAATAAAAAAATCTCTTATAAGAGATGAGAAAAGTCGTGGAATTGCAGTGACATATTATAATATCGGTATTGCATATAAAGGTTTAAAGGAATATACTAAAGCATTAGAGTATTATGAACTAGCTCTTGATATAAATAAAGCTATACTTGGTGAAAATCACCCGGATTTTGCAAAGATTTATAAATCTGAGAGTGCGGTCTATAGCAAGTTGCATGAGCATGATAAGGCTATTAGATATAGTGAAATTGCGTTTGACATAGAGTGGTATTGGCATAAGGATGATAATTCACGAGCGAAAGGACCAATAGGTGACTTTGAAATCGGGAAACCTGCATGGAATATTCAGGATGGGTGGGAATTTCAAAACTTCGAGGATTATAAGCAGACTGGGGTACAATTGACATATCCGAATCCCAAAAATTACAGGCTGACACTATTTGATCTCACAACTGTGGAATACAATGTATATGTGGATGGTGCTACAGAGCCAGAATTCGCTATATCTTCATCAACTAACAGCTCTATAATTACGCTTAATTACGATTTTCTTGAGGGGCATACCTACAAGGTCGTAACAAAGAGTGCAATAATTGCTCACGCAAACATTGGAACATATTCTACAGACACACTCTTTACTAATATTATCCCTTCTGAGATTTCCTTCTCTATTAAAGGACCAGAATTGGTTAAGACAATAGATGTAGAGGCATCAACTTCGATTGATAAAGAGAGTCAAGACCGTCCGCTCACATTTAGCCTTGTAAATACTAAGGAAATTCTTGATGCACTTCAGATTTCCTCTCTGGATGAAGCGATTGTCTACGCTCTTCAGGCTAATGGAGCATACGTGTCACAAGAGTATTATGGTTCTGATTATTTTGACGGATGGCGAGATAAAGACGGAAATTATACTCTAAGAGATGGTGGATGGAATCGCTTGCGTGGGCATAATGCTTATCCTGCAGTATATTCAATTAAATTGAATGAAACCTGCGATACAATCAAGTATTATTTCTATGACAATATGAAAGAATATGATGCCGATGATGAAAGTGACGGAAAGGTAACATTTAGGAAATACCGTTCTGTAAGGGAAGATGATAAATATATTATATTGGATAAGGATAATGGTGAAGGTGTTTTAAAGAAATATGTGCGTTTCTACCGCTGTGAGGATGCAAAGGATTACAAAGCATCTTTTGTCATTAAAACCGATTCGAGATATGTGAGAATTAATGCTACTATGCATTTCTCAGGTAGTAGAAGTAAAAAACATAATTATGGGAAGAATAATCGAAATCGGACTCGTCGATGAAAGGTTATAGTAGGATAAAGAAAGGCTTATGGAATAAAATCTATTGGCTATTTGTTTTTTTTCTTAAATTTGCATCTGTTACCTGTCATCGTCAACATCTTGATTCATAAATATAGTTTGTTGCTATTATGAATAAAAAGTCTTTTAAAATATTGCTATTTTTGGTTACAGCAATGGCTGTGACATCAGATATGTATGCACAGAAGCGTGAACAGACTGTTTTTGTGAAGACCCGCGGTAAGTGGGTTGACGGTCATGTGGAGCGGGGGCATGGCCTTATGGGTGCTGAAGTTAAGGTCAAGGGACAAAAGCCAATTATCGTCAATAACCCAAATGGTTCAATCACAATTCCATTGACTGAAGATTACTTCACGATAGAATCAGTTGAAATACAAGGATATGAACTGATAACGGATGTACTTCCAAGGCAATATAGATATTCCGTGAATCCGCTCTATCTGCTGATGGAAACTCCCGAACGGCGAGATGCAGAACTGTTGGAGACTCAAAAGAAGATTCTTTCAGCGTTCCGTAAACAACTCAAAGAGCGTGAGGCAGAGTTAGAGGCGGTAAAAGCCAAGTGCAAACTAAGAGAGGAAGAGTTGAACCGTAAGATAGATGATGCCCGCTCTCAGTTGGCGGCACTTAAATCGCAGTCGGCCTCAGCTACCAAGGAGCAGGAACGTCAGATAAAAGAGTTGGAAACTAAGGTAGATGAGCTGGAGACTCAGCTCGATGTGAATGATGCCGAGGAACAAGAAAACCGTCGCAAGATGCAGTCGCTATACGCTGACGGGGAGAAGAACCAGAAACTCGCGGAGGAGATGGCCAAACGCTACACGGAGTTGGACTTCGACAACCTTGACGAGCTTAACCAACGCATCAGTGCCGCCATCATCGATGGTCGCCTTTCCGAGGCAGACTCCTTGCTGCGTACCAAGGGTGATATTAATGAGCGATTATCCCAACTAATTGCAGCGAATGAAGCCAATAAGAAAGACCGTGAGGACTTGGCTCAGGATATCTACTACAAGTTTGATTCGTTCAAGTTACAACAACGGAATGACTTGGCTCAATACTACATAGAGTTGAGGGCATCTATCGACTCATTGAATTATGATTGGCAGAAGGATGCGGCATTGTTTATAAGTGAATGTATTCTTGATTACAGAAAAGCTATGAAATATTATGAGCGTATGCTAAGACATGCGGAATGCGAAAACAATCAATGGTTACAGGCTTGTATATATAATGACATCGGTGACAATTGGGAGAAGCAAGACAACTACACTATGGCATTACAATCTTATGAGCACTCACTTCGGGTTAAAATACAAATGTTTGGTACGAACCACTCAGAAATAGCAAACCAGTACAAAAAATCGGTGATTTTTATTGGAATATAGGTGAACAAACAAAAGCAAATGAGTACTATGTAAAGTACCATGAAGTCAGACTTCCCCATAAATCTACCAAAGAAGATGTCGGTGTGAATAAGATACTAAGAAAAAGTCAATAGTGTATAGAAAGAGGCATTTTACATTATCTATACGTAAAGAATGGTTTCTAATAGCATTATGAAAATGTGGAATTATAAAACAATGGTAAAAAAAACAGCTTGTGTGTTATTTCTCACTCTGGTAGCAGCAATGGTTACGACGCCAGATGTGTATGCACAGAAACGTGAGCAGAAGGCATATGTGAAGACCCGTGGTAAGTGGGTTGACGGACGAGTGGTGCCGGGTCATGGCCTGACGGGTGCTGTGGTCAATGTGAAGGACAGGTCAAGCATCGTGGTCAGGGACAAGAATGGCTCGTTCTCATTTCCTGTGCCAGACAATAATTATATGCTCCAGTCCGTGGAGGTCCAGGGCTACAGGCTTATAACTGATGTTCTTCCCAAACAATACAGGTATTCCGTGAATCCGCTCTATCTGCTTATGGAGACTCCAGAGCAGCAACAGGCAGACCTGCTGGAGGCCCAGAAGAAGCTCAACCGCACGCTTAGGAAACAAATAAAAGACCGTGAGGCAGAGCTGGAGGCGGTGAAGACCAAGTGCAAACACCGGGAAGCTGACCTGAACCGCCAGATAGACGAGGCACGCTCTCAATTGGCGGCACTAAAATCGCAGTCATCCTCAGCCACCAAGGAGCAGGAACGCCAGATAAAAGATTTGGAGGCAAGGGTTGAGGAGCTGGAGACTCAGCTCGATGAGAATGACGCTGAGGAACAAGAAAACCGTCGTAAGATGCAATCGCTCTACGCTGACGAGGAGAAGAACCAGAAGCTGGTTGAGGAGATGGCCAAACGCTACACGGAGCTGGACTTCGACAACCTTGACGAGCTTAACCAGCGCATCAGCGCCGCCATCCTCGAA
>JAZUMZ010000081.1:0-4503 GCA_045603885.1 Bacteroidaceae bacterium
GGCCGGCACAGGCGGCAAGACCGGCACACCGGCTCGTGGCATGGTAGGAGTTAAGCGAAAGGGAGGAATCAACGACGGATGGTATATCTGCTTCACAAGCCCCACATCGGGTGAGGCGCCGCTCGCCATTGCCCTGCGCCTTGAGCGAATCGGACTGAAAGGCATGAACTCAGGCCGTGCAGTCAAATTCATGGAGAACACCATCATACCGGTGCTCAGAGAGCTTAACTACGTCAGGTAATCGGATGTCAAACAGATAAATAATTCATGTTCCGAAAGCACAGCAGGCTAACCCCGGAGGGGTTAAATATTAGTAACACGGGGTAATGAAACAAGCGAAGCAAAGTTTCATCACCCGGGGATATCGAAAACCAGTTGAGCCAAGAACCCTGAAAGGGTTCCATAACACTAACATTATCGCTTGCTGTAGAGATTGCTGAACTTGAATTAGATAACCGGATTTAAAACATTTAAAGCCCGCAAAGGGCAGATAAAAATCATGAACATATTCAAGAAATTTTTCTCGGGAGAAAGTGGAAACACCCAGAGCCAGCCCTCTGCGGCTGACGAAGCGGAGTCGAAAGAGCAGGCGGCCGTAAACGCCACGGTGGAGACCGACGAGCTGGCCGATGCCATAGTACGTAAGTTAGCGGCTTATCCTGCCAGCAAGAAGGAGGACAACAAAGGTCTGGATATATGGACGAGAAATGCCAAGACCGCGGAGATAATAGAAAGCGGGGAGTTCCTGTCGGCCTTAAGGCTCGCTCTTGACAACGCCCAGCTTAATAACCTCGGAGAGAGGGTTATAGAGATTCACACCAACCGCCTTGCCGACACATCGAGCGGAACCCCGTTGGAGGTCAAGTCGTGGGAGTTGGAGGTCACGGTAAGGGAAAACCGCCCGAGACCACAAGGCACAAAAGCCACTGTGAGAATCCTTAAAGGGCACGGCTCCACTCAGCAGGAGGCGTATCTGCTCGACTCGGGAAAGAGGACTGTCTGGCATATAGGCAGGGGCGAGGAGAGTACCAAAGGAGGCGGAATCAGGGTGAACGACATCGTCATCCGCACCGACGAACCCGATGAGGGTCTTCAGAGGCAGAACAACTGCGTGAGCAGCAGCCATGCCGATATTATAGCTCAAGACGGCCGCTTCTTTATCAAGGCCATGAGGTCGGGATGCAGACCAGAGGGCGGAAGCCCCACAAAGATTATCCGCGGCGAGCAGACTGACGAGCTTCGCGATACTCTCACCCTCCATCCGCTCCTTGACGGCGACATCCTCGAACTCGGTAAGGCCGTGATGCTCAGGTTTGAGGTCGGAGAAGGGTAAACGGAGCCGGTGTCATCTACCCCAGACATACATAGCTGAGATAAGCTGATAATACCTGAATTTTGAGGATTTCGGGAAAAACGGTCAAAAAAAATTTGAGGATTTCGGGAAAAACGGTCAAAAAAAATTTTGAGGAAACAAAAAATAGCATTATCTTCGCACAAAAATTTGTTATGGGGTAGTTCAAAAAAAGTGTACCCTTGAGAAAATAAAAACCGATTTATAGAAGTACCCAATGGACACTGACAGAATTTTCAAACGTAAAATCTACGACCGTATATTGAGATGGAAAGAGACCAGCAATGGGAAGTCGGCCCTTTTGGTGCAAGGTGCGCGTCGTATTGGTAAATCCACCATCGTTGAAGAGTTTGCCAAGCGCGAGTATGAATCCTACATTCTGATTGACTTCACTAAATGCTCGCAAGAAGTTTTTAATCTGTTCAGTGATGTATCGGATCTTAATTACATCTTCCTCAGGCTACAACTTATTTATAATGTGCGGTTGAAGGAGCGCAAGTCGCTCATCGTTTTCGACGAGGTGCAGTTCCAACCCAAAGCTCGCCAAGCCATTAAATCGTTTGTCGCCGACCGTCGTTATGACTATATCGAAACAGGCTCTCTGATTTCAATTCGCAAAAACACTTATAACATCCTGATTCCAAGCGAGGAAGAGCGTATAAACATGTATCCTATGGATTATGAGGAGTTTCGTTGGGCATTGGGCGATACGTCAACCATACCTCTGCTTCGTAGCGTATGGGAACACCCTCAGCCGTTAAAGGAAGCCCATCGTAAACTAATGCGCGATTTCCGTCTGTACATGCTGGTAGGTGGAATGCCTCAAGCCGTTAATGCTTATATAGACACTAACAATTTCGAAGCAGTTGACCAAGCCAAGCGACTTATCCTGAATCTCTACGATGAGGATTTCGGAAAAATCGATCCTTCAGGAAAGGCTGCTCGTATTTTCGCCGCTATCCCAGCACAACTTAACAGCAACGCATCACGCTACCAAATCTCCAACGTCATTGCTGGAGCAAAGGCTCAAGATTTCATTGAGTTGCTGTCAGAAATGGAGAAGTCGATGACTGTCAACATCTCACATCATTGCGATGACCCCAATGTGGGCATGTCTGCATTTGAAGACCTTGGTCAGTACAAGATGTTTGTTGGCGATACCGGGCTGTTTGTCACGCTTGCATTCAAGGATAAAGACTTCACCGAAAATATCCTTTACAACAAACTCTTAAACGACAAACTGTCATCCAACCTTGGATATCTTTACGAGAATATTGTTGCGCAGATGCTTGTCTGCTCCGGCAACAAGTTGTTCTACCATACATGGCCAACCGAAAGCGGGAAACATAATTATGAAATCGACTTCCTCCTGGCAAGAGGAACCAAGATTGTCCCCGTTGAAGTGAAATCATCCACCTACAAAACCCATGTATCAATGGATGAGTTCTGCCAAAAGTTTTCTTCACGCATAGCAAACGACCGCTACCTCGTTTACACGAAAGACTACTTCAAAGACGGAGCCATGAAATATATTCCCTCATATCTTGCATATTTTTTGACAAACAACAACATTGTGTCTTAGTCACAAACATTTGTGTAAACATATAATTACCAGAAATTACCATGAATTATCAAAAATAAATATTAACGGAACATTCATGGACATTCATGGTCATTCATGTGAAAAAGTTAAACATGAATTGCCAGAAATTACCATGAATTATCAAAAAATTTATGGCCGTTTGTATGTTAGAAATTAACGATGGAGGTCGAAATCTCGAAAAAAAAACGAGATTTCGACCTCCATCGTTTAGAAATGAATAAAAATTTTGGTTCATCCGACAAATGCATAGGTCTTATCGTGTAGAGAAAGGATTTTGAGTTCAAAGAACTTCTCGTCTCTTTATCCATATGCTTGTCTCTTCATTGTTTTGATTTTGTTGTTTATCCCTTCCAGTTTCCCTGTAGAGATATGATGGTCGTACCAGGAAAGTATGCCGCTGCGATGTGCCATCAATGTCATGGCAAATTTCTGCAGCAATGGCACCTTTGAGTCCTGTGCCTGCTCTACCCAGTTCATGAGTACTTGCTGCGCCTGTTCTTTCGTCACCTGCATCCATATCTCTCGGAGTGACTCCTTGAGATAGTATCCCTTCATGAGCGGTGCGTTCATCTCAAGCGCATTCTCCAGCCTGTTCCTATGGCATGAGTCATATATATCCGCTCCGTTGCAGAGTAGCAGCCATCGTGTACCTTTGAGGACCTTACGCTTCATGAGGTCAGCCTCCTGTTTATAAGCCAGCCTGCGGAGTTTGTCCAGCGTGTCATTCATCAGCTTGACAACGTGGAAATGGTCAAAGACGAGCGTCGCATCTGGAGCATTCTCTCTCACGGAAGATATGAAGGCCGCAGACAAGTCTGTCGCCACCGCCTTTATCGCAGCTTTTGCTTTGCGTGCCTTCTTCCAGAACTTTTCAAGTGCATCGGCACCTTTCCCGTCTCCTACGTACACACCTTGTCCTGTCAGAAGATCCGCCACGATTGTCTTATAGACATGCCCCTTGCGCACGGCGAACTCATCTATTCCTATATACTCAAGCTTGCTCAGGTCCGGATTGCCGTAATGACGCTGGAGATACCGCTTCTGGATGTCCTTGACCGTATCCCATGAGATGTTCAGGAACAGTGCAACATCCTTGATAGTGCCTATGTGGGATAAGTCAACGACGTAGCCGGCAAACTTGTTCGTGTAGCTTCGCTTGCCTGTCACAAAATGGATCTTCTCCTGGCGGATGCAACCACATGACTTGCATTCTATACGCTGTACCTTCATTCGCAGAATTGTTTCTCTATGGCCAACGGGAACACTCCGTATATCCCTGTATGTGCTGCCAGAACGGATAATCTTACGACTTTTGCATTCCGGACAGCACAATTCATCCTTACGTGTCTGAATATAATGAATATTTTGATTACCTTTGTACTCAGTTTTGGTACATTCTTGGTGGCGGACACCAAAGGCGTGATACAGATAGCTGGGATTCATATTACTATGCTTTAGTTAGGGGTAACCAAAGGTAGTGATTTTATCTTAGCTATCTTTCTTATTATTCATTTATTTGTTGATTAACTATGCATTTGTCGGATGAACC
>JAZUMZ010000082.1:0-4500 GCA_045603885.1 Bacteroidaceae bacterium
CCCTCGAAGTCGTAGTCGAACCAGTATTCCATCTTGGTGATGCGGTTGTCGGGGAAAGTCTCCTCTGGCAGCGCTGGTATGACAAAGTGCTTGACGAACGGGTATGAGTACAGTCCACGGCTGTCGATCGCACGGTATGCAAACGAATGGAGTCCAGGCGCAAATTTAGAGAGGTCGAGGCTTATGGCCACATTGCCGTCGGTGTGCTCGAGTGTCTGCCGCCCCTCGAAGTCGTAGTCGAACCAGTATTCCATCTTGGTGATGCGGTTGTCGGGGAAAGTCTCCTCTGGCAGCGCTGGTATGACAAAGTGCTTGATGAATGGTGGTGAGTACAGGCCGTCGCTGTCGGCAAACCTCATTCCGATGGAATGAACACCACGGGGCAGATCGCTGATGTCGAACGAATGCTCAAAAATGGTGCTTCCGTTCATCGCCACGCTCGTACGCCCCTCAAAGTCATAGTCAAACCAGTATTCACACGTCTGTATGTTGGCTTGTTGGGCAGACGACCATTCAGCTCCGCACATCATCACAAGAAAAAATAACAATATACTTTTTTTCATGATAATCAATCACTTGAATGGTTACTTTGTCTGAGCCTTCACAGTTATGCTAACGTTGAGTTTACCGTCGGTAGCAGTCTGAATGTCGATGTTGCTTGACGTGATTTTCGGGATGGACGAATTAGAGTCGAAAGGATAGGCACCTCCATAAATACCGATTTGTGTTCCATCGGTACCCACATGCACATCAGGTGTTTTCATAACATAGAATCCCTCATCCTCAAAAACATCACTCTTGGTGAGACCGAGATAATTACCCTCTCCAGTGACATTAGATCCTAATGAAGCATTATACAAGATGTTATTATAGGCAGTGCAGTTTGCGGGAAGAGAGTTATTAAGAATAACACAGTTAGAGAAATGCGAATAGCCATAATTTATAGCTTTCACTATAATACAGTGGTTATAATTGACAGTACTCTCCAAAAGTTCACTTCCTGAGGCCTGAGAAAGCACGCAGTTTTCAAAAGTCAACTGTTCCTGCTTCCCGGAAAATCCGATATATTTATTACCATCATAAGCCGTTGCTATATTACAACATTGTATAAATCTACAATTTCTTGATGGAGCATTTATTCGAAAACGAGAATAATCATAATTCAATCTGTAAGTCTCGGGTTTAGTACATTTTTTTAAGCACAGGTTCTCTATTACACCTCCCAAACTGTTTTCTGAAACGATGAAGCTGCCGTCAATTTCACATCCTTCTATATATACTTTGGGATATACCGCTGTCTTATTATTCTCATCATCTGTAACCTCATTGTATGAGATAGTAATAGACGGAAGAGTGGTTTTTGCAGATCCTGTAGTCTCGTTATTTGTATATCCGCAACCATAGATTGATATGGACTTCTTAATGGTTAAATCCCCATCAATAAATGAGCCGGGAGAAAGAACAATGATGTCGCCCTCAGCAGCCGCATCTTTGTATGCGTTTTTCAATGCCGATACACCATAATACACAGTTGTCTGGTCTCCGTGCACGAGTGTTGCGGTGCGAATGTCTGACTGTGGCTGTGCCATAGCCGATGTGGCAAACAGAACAGCCACAAATGAGTAAAGAATTCTTTTCATGTCAATAAAATGGTTTGTAAAGTTAATAAAGAGTAATATTTATATCTGTCTTATAATCAATTATATATGCGCCAGTGGCGCATATATGACAGGGATCCCTGTCGAGCAATAATCTCTCTTATGCTATAATTGAACTATTTTTCTTTTGATTGCGTGGCCACAAAAACAATGTTGTCATTATAGTGGGGTGTCTTTCTAATCCACTTACCTTCTGACGTATTTTTTGCAAATATATAGCTTTTTTTCTTTTCACACATATCAAAACGTAAAAAGTTGCATTTTTTCATCAAGCATTAATATGGATTCTTTGTGTAAAAAATACGCTTCACTAAGTTTCACTCAACAAAAGCACAATGGTTGTTCTGTTCCAAGCAGTTAGGGATAATCCCGAAATTAGTGAGGGATAATCTCATAAAGAATAGGAATTATATTTTTGTCCGGCTATTAGACTGTTGTAACTTTGATAATCATTAAGGAATCTATATGACAAATCATCCTTTCACCCTCTAAAATAACAGTGTTATGAAAAAATTGTTCGTCGCAATCCTTTTGCTTACATGCTTTGTCGCAGCTGAGGCACAAAACAAATATGTACTGATAAACGGTTCATACACAAACAACGAAATTCGCATAAGCGGAGCCATATCAGATAAATTTACAAACAAATGCAAAGAGTCTGGTATTTCCTACTATAACACCCGGAGTGACAAGAACCAGTCCCTTTACTACCTTTATATAGAGCTTGAGAACCTGGGAAGAATCATAAATATTTTTGCCGAGGAAGGTTTTGTCGTGGAGCAGATGGTAAGCCATGACACTTATGGAATTTCCATATTGATGATGCAAAAAGACACAGGACATCTATCGGATAATAAGGCACATATTAATGGGGACGTCAATGGGGATGAGACTGTCAACATAACAGACGTGGTTGACATTATTAATATTATTGCCGGAATACAGTAAAAATTTCTTTTATTTCATTTATTTCCGCAGGACTTATAATACTCGATTTGAATATCCGAAAAATTATTAGTCCCCTTACTTTAGCACACCTTCAAAATCTTGTGTTTCATTTTTACAAAAACAACCGTAGAGAAGCAATCTTTCATTTATGATATAGCCTTAATCTTCAAGACATTCAGGATGATAGTGAATAGAAAATCCGAATAAATCAATTGGGTTGCATCGGCTAAGTAATCTTTTACGTACTTTGGGGCTAAATGTGGATTGCTTTCTTACATTTAGCCCCAAAGTTTGCAGAAAAGAGATACTATAAAACAAAAAGTGATTAGTAGTATATAGAGAGGAGATGCAGAAAATGCAAACTTTCGGGCTAAAAGAGGATAAAAACACAGGATTTAGCCCGAAAGTTTGCATTATACTTTGTAGATTCGCTAATTATTGTTACTTTTGCACCATGTAAATAGGATAAGTATGGAACAGAAGCAGGATATATTGATAGGAAGGGATGCTGAAATAAAGCATCTTGAGTCAATAGCATTGTCAAAAGAAGCAGAGTTTGTCGTGGTGTATGGCAGGAGGCGAGTTGGCAAGACGTTTCTTGTCAACACATTCTTTGGCGACAAATATACATTTAAGTTGACTGGTCTTGCCAAGAAAAGCAAACGCGAGCAGTTGGCAAACTTTAGGGTATCGCTTAATAGATATGGTGACGGCACAAAATACAAGAAACCACGCACATGGTATGAGGCCTTCAATATGCTTCGTGACATGCTGGGAAAAGTACACATCAAAGGCAAGCGGGTAGTATTCATCGACGAACTTCCTTGGATGGATTCCAGAGGAAGCAATCTTGTTTCTGCGTTAGAACACTTTTGGAACGATTGGGCCGTCACCCAAAACGACCTTATCTTGGTTGTATGTGGTTCTGCCACATCCTGGATAACCAAGAAGATACTGAAGAACCGAGGTGGACTGCACAACCGCGTAACACAAAAGATTTATATCCGTCCGTTTACGTTGGCAGAATGCAAGGAATATCTCAGAAGCCGCGACATCATTATGGAGGATAAGGAGATTGCTGAATGCTATATGATTATGGGTGGCATTCCATTCTACTTGAAGAACATCCGACGAGGTGCCAGCTTGTCACAAAATGTTGATGAAATGTTCTTTGCCGACAAAGGAAGACTAGACGACGAGTTCAATGAATTGTATACCTCTTTGTTTCAGAAATCGGACAATCACATAAAAGTCGTTCAGGCGTTAAGTACCAAAAACAAAGGACTGACGCGTGAAGAGATACTGAAAGCTACCAAGCTCAAAAACAACGGTCATTTTACAACGATACTACAAGACCTCGCCAATTGCGATTTCATACGTAGCTATCGGGGCTATGGCAACAAGTCGAAGATGAGCATCTACCAACTGATTGACCCGTTCTCATTGTTTTATTACAAGTTTATCAAGAGCAATGGCAAGACAGACAAGGCTTTCTGGCAATACCAGATAGGTACCCGCCAACACGACACATGGGCGGGGCTGGCTTTTGAACAACTCTGCCTGAACCACCACAAACAGATAGAGCAGGCTTTAGGTATAGCAGTTATAAGCACAAAAGTATATTCATGGATTGCTCCACAAACGGCAGAAGAACAAGCGCAGATAGACCTTATCATTAAACGTGCAGACAAGGTCATCAATGTCTGTGAGATGAAATTCTATGATGGTGACTATGTGATGAAGAAGAAAGACCATGACGATATAGAGCGTAGAGTACGGGCATTCCGTTCGACAAATGATATCCGTCAGGCAATTCACCCTGTGCTTGTGACCACATACTCTGCTGCGTCATCAATCCGTTCCGCAGCACCCTCCACAGAGTCCAGCAGTTAAG
>JAZUMZ010000083.1:0-11180 GCA_045603885.1 Bacteroidaceae bacterium
AATCGGCCTGTCACGACGCCAACCTGGTGATTGAGATGAGCGGCAAATGCAAAGTCGGCATCGACTTCGTAAGCCTCTTCCCGCAAGACACGTATAAAGGACGCAAGAACGGATTACGCCCTGATCTGGCGCAGACTCTTGCCGACCTGCATCCACGTTTCGTGAGGTTTCCTGGAGGATGCGTAAGCCACGGCAACGGGCTTGCAAACATGTATCGCTGGAACGAGACGATAGGACCACTCTGGGAACGCAAAAGCCAGCCCAACATCTGGCATTACCACCAGTCAAAAGGCTTGGGATTCTATGAGTATTTCCAGTTCTGCGAAGACATAGGCGCCGAACCGCTGCCGGTGCTGCCTGCCGCAGTGTGCTGCCAGAACTCATCAAGAGGCGGGAACGGACAACAGGGCGGACTACCGATGGAAGAGCTTGACAGCTATGCCCAGGAACTGATCAACCTCATTGACTGGGCCAACGGCGACCCAGCCACATCAGAGTGGGCGAAAAAGCGGGCAGAGGCAGGACACCCGGCACCGTTCAACCTCAAGTTTATAGGAGTGGGCAACGAAGACCTTATCAGCGATGTGTTTACAGAGCGTTTCAACTATCTGAACAAAAAGATAAAAGCGGCATATCCAGACATCAAGGTGGTGGGAACGGTGGGTCCGTTCTTCGAAGGCTCCGACTACGAATATGGCTGGCAGCTGGCACGCCAGGAGCGCATCGACATTGTTGACGAGCATTACTATGTCAGCCCAGGCTGGTATATCAACAGCCAGAGCTACTACGACACCTACGACCGCGAGGGCACGAAGGTATATCTCGGTGAGTGGGCGTCAAGAGGCAACCGTCTGGAGAACGCACTTGCAGAGGCCCTCCACATCACCAACCTGGAGCGGAACGCCGATGTCGTGGTTATGTCAAGCTATGCGCCACTGCTTGCCAAACATGGTCACACTCAGTGGAATCCCGACCTCATCTATTTCAACAACAACGAGGTGTTTCCCACAGTGAACTACTGGGTGCAGCGCCTGTGCGGCAACAACAGCGGAAGCCGATATGTATATGGCGACATGAGCGTGAAAGCTACAGTGGAAGGACGTGACGGCAAGACATCAGAGTCCAACCACGAGGCAACAAACCTGAGAGTGCGGTCATCAGTCGTGATTGACGAGCAGAGCGGCGATATGATTATAAAAATCGTAAACATCACACCTCTCAACGCCAACATCTCCATAAATCTCGGTGACTGGAAATATTCCGATGAGGCTGATGTAAGCGTGATCAGTGGCAAGCCGGGCGACAAAGACATCAAACCTGTGGAGGTAAAAATCCTGGTTGACAAGACCACAGACTACACCGCTCCGCCCTACTCGTTCAGTGTAATCAGGATGAAGAAATGAGGATGTTGCCTATACCCAAAATAACAGAATAAAGTTACGCAAATTACCTAAAAAAGAGTATTGTGGTTATGGAGAAAAGACATTAACTTTGCATCGTGAAAAAAGAAAAACTTTACTCACAATAGGTATTGTCGCGATGACAAAGCCACATTTTTAGAATTACGTAACCATATTTGTTGTAAAAGCTGCAATTTCACAATGAAGTTGCAGCTTTTAGGTTATTATATTGATAATATTTTTTGATATTAGATTTTTTTGTGTAATTTTGTAGATTAAACCCAAATCGGTCATTGGGTTTAAGTCACGACATTAGATAAATCATAATCAATTGGTGGAAATGCGTAAGCTTTTAGTTCTTTTTATGCTATTTGCGGCTGGTGTATGCCGCGGGGCAGAGAAAAATATGGTAATAAAATCTCCCGACGGCACAGTTGAAACTGTCGTTTGGTTCAACGGCACTGTGAGATACTCAGTAGCTGTCGGAGGACAGGAGATACTTACAAACAGCGAGGCCTGGATGGAGATTGACGGTAAGAAAGACAATGGAGCCGTCAAGGTTGCCGGCACAACATCCGGCAAAGGTGAGGAACGGATAGAGTCCCCGTTTTATCGCGTTCCCGCATTTACAGTGAGCTACTGTTGGGGAAGAATGTCACTGTCAAACGGCATAAGTGTTGAGTTCCGGGTTTTTAACGACGGCTCGGCCTACCGCTTTAGCTATGAGGGAAAGGCGAACGATGAGCATATCGTCAACGACGAGATTGTAAGATTCAACTTTTCCGAGGACTACGAAAGCTATATCCCCTACTCCACCAATCCTAAGAAACCGGAGGCGATGGCGTTCCAAGCCACATATGAGACTGGAAAGCTGTCATCACAACCACGGGACAACCTGGGATTCCTGCCTGTTGCCATCGACTGCCACAACGAGAGGGACAACGAGCTGAAAGCCACATTGATGGAAAGCAATCTGGAGGCATATCCAGGCATGTTCGTGCGTACTGACGGAGAATCACTTATCGGGTGGTTCTCCAAATATCCCAACAGCTTCAACTATTATCCTTGGCGTTGTCAGAAATATGTCACATCAACCGAGGAATATATTGCCAAATACAAAGGCAGCCGGACTTTCCCGTGGAGAATCATCGCGCTCAGCCATAAAGACATAGAGATGCCTCTCAACAACCTGGTTTATGCATTGGCATCGCCCAACCGCATAGGCGACACGTCGTGGATCAAGCCGGGAATGGTGGCATGGGACTGGTGGAACGACTGGGGATTGACAGGTGTCGGATTCAAAGCCGGTATCAATATGGACACATATAAATACTATATCGACTTTGCATCTGAATACGGACTGCCATACGTCATTTTAGACGAAGGATGGTATGCGCCGAAAAGCGGTGACATGCTTCAGACAATAGAGGAGATAGACCTCCCGGCATTGGTTGAATATGCCCGCCAACGTAATGTGAGGCTAATATTATGGACGGTGTTCAACGTGCTTGACAAAGACCTGGAGGCGGCATGCAAAAAATACAGCGACATGGGCATAGCCGGTTTCAAAGTCGATTTCCTTGACCGGGACGACCAGGAGGGAGTGGAGATGATTTACCGCATAGCCGACGCCTGCGCACGCCATAAGCTCGTGCTTGACTATCACGGAATCTATAAGCCCACTGGAATCAACCGCACTTATCCCAACATCATCAATTTTGAGAGTGTATTCGGGATGGAGGAAGCAAAATGGACTAAACACGACGAGAAAGACATGCCGCTCTACGACGTGACATTCCCGTTTATACGTATGCAGACCGGTTTTGTGGATTTCACGCCTGGCGGTATGCGCAACGCCACGTCCAAAGATTTCCAACCCATATACAGCAACCCGCTCACGATGGGCACACGATGCCACCAGCTGGCTATGTACGTGATACACGACAGCCCGCTGACCATGCTTGCCGACTCGCCGTCAGCATATAAGAAAGAGCCCGGCTTCACACATTTTATGGCTTCAATCCCTACCGTATGGGATGACACGAAAGTGATCTCAGGCAAAACAGGCAATTATATCGTTGTGGCACGAAGAAAAGGCAACGTATGGTATATCGGAGGGCAGACCAACTGGGAATCACGAGATCTGAGCATTGACCTCAGCGCATTAGGGTTGCCAACCACCGTCAAGGCTGAGATATACAGTGACGGTAAAAACGCAGATAAAAACGGCAGCGACTACAAGCGCTCAGAACAGACGATCTCTGAAGGCTCTCTCAATATGCATCTCGCAAGCGGAGGAGGTTTTGTAATCAAAGTGAGACAATAAACGCGTTTAAAATCCAAAAAATTAAGACAATATGAGAAAAGACACTAAAATCGCAATTGCGGCGGCAGGCTTGTTGCTATGCTTCAGCACTGTCATTAACGCTCAGGATTACAAGTGCGGAGTAATCCAGTCACACCGAATAGAGGTGACTAAACAGTTAGACAAAGCTCCAGACACAGAAGCGTTGTCCATATTGGAGCCTTACACGGCAGAGGTTGACAAACTGATTGGTAAGGTTCTCGGTTACAGCGACATGCTCATGGTTGCCGACCGTCCTGAGAGTCTGCTATCCAACTTTGTGGCTGACGCATACGTGAGCGAGGCGAAGAAGATGGGTGAGAACGTGGATTTCGGATTGTGCAATGTAGGAGGTCTTCGAAGCGACATGCCTAAGGGAGAGGTGACAAAAGGAAATGTCATCAACATCGCTCCATTCATGAACTACTTCACATTTGTCGATCTCAAAGGAGAATACGTGTTGGAGTTGTTTGAGCAGATCGCACACTCACTGGGAGAGGGAGTGAGCAAAGAAGTGAGATTGAAAATTAGCGGCGACGGCAAACTCATAGAGTCATCTGTAGGCGGAAAGCCTATAGACCCGAAGAAGACCTATCGCATAGCCACTATCAACTATCTCGCTGAGGGAAACGACCACCTCGACGCGTTTAAAAAGAACAGCAAGTGCGACGTTCGCGAGGAGCTGGCACAGGACGTGTTGATCAACTATATTTACGGAGAGACACTGGCAGGACGCCATCTCACATCTGCACTTGACGGACGAATCACAATGGTTGGAGGCAACCCCAGTCTTGAGAACTTTGAAAAGAGCCGCAGCATAGAGCTGCAGATCGTGCACACCAACGACACACACTCTTGCGTGATGCCGCTTGACCCTAACAGCATAGACCGAAACAAAGCCGACAAGGGAGGATACATCCGCAGGGCCACTCTCGTGAAAGAAATGAGAGAGCTTGATCCAGAACTGCTTCTGCTCGATTGCGGAGACTTCTCACAGGGCTCTGCATACTACTCCATTTTCAAAGGCGAGGTTGAGGTTCAGCTCATGAACCACATGCGCTATGATGCCTCCACCATAGGCAACCACGAGTTCGACTTCGGCATCGACAATATGGTAAGGATTTTCAAGATGGCCAATTTCCCGATTTTGTGCTGCAACTACGACTTTGGAACCACAGAGTTAAAGGACATAGTGAAACCTTACACAATAATAGAGCGCAAAGGTTTGAAAATCGGCATTCTGGGAGTATGCCCGGCAATGGAAAGCCTTGTGTTTGAGGAAAACTACAAAGGCATCACCTATCTGGATCCGCGCGAATGTGCAAACAAAGTGGCGGCACACCTCAAGGACGATGAGCATTGCGACCTCGTGATCGCAATATCACATCTCGGCTGGAACAAAGCAGCACTTGGCGGGCCGTCGGCTGACGGACAAGTATGGGATCAGGACTTCATAGCAGGCACCAGAAATATTGACGTGGTGTGCGGAGGTCACAGCCACACATATTTCCAACACCCGGAATATGTGAACAACATGGACGGCAAGCCGGTCATTTGCAACCAGATGGGAAAGAACGGGCAGTATGTGGGAACGATGACCATTGAGATGAACCGCAAATAAGACTTTGTAAAAGAGGACGGACAACAGATGAGATATTTCATATATCTGAGTTATGACGGCGCGCAATACCACGGATGGCAGATTCAGCCCAATGGTACAAGCGTTCAGGAAAAACTGGAGCAGGGTCTGAGTACCCTGCTCCGTACATCTATCTCTGTCACAGGTGCAGGACGCACCGACGCAGGGGTGAGCGCTACGGAAATGGTTGCACATTTTGATGTCGGCACAGAGGTTGACACCGCCCTGCTGACCAAGAAGCTCAACCGTTTCCTACCCGCAGATATAGGAATCAGGCAGATTGTCAGAGTCAAAGAAGACGCCCATGCACGATTTGACGCAAAAGCTCGCACTTACCGTTATTTCGTCTCTACCGGAAAGTTTCCTATGACGAGACACTATTCCTACCGTTTCCCGTTACCACTGGACTTTGATAAGATGAACGAGGCGGCAAGCCACCTGATGCATTACATTGATTTCACGTCGTTCTCCAAGCTTCATACTGACACCAAGACCAACAACTGCAAAATCAGCCATGCAAGGTGGACACGGATTGAGAGTGACCCATTGCTTGACGGCAATGAGTCGGCGTCGGAGTTGTGGATGTTTGAGATTCGTGCCGACCGTTTTCTACGCAACATGGTACGAGCCGTTGTAGGCACACTGCTTGAGGTGGGAAGAGGGAAAATGAGCATAGAGGATTTCTGCAAGGTGATTGAGAGAAAGGACCGGTGCGAGGCGGGCACAAGCGTGCCGGGAAACGCCTTGTTTCTCGCCAAGGTTGAATATGAGAAAGACATTTTTATTTTTTAAGGGTAGTTCAATATTTTAGGATGTAATGTGGATAGTTTTTGCATTTCTATCAGCGTTTCTGCTTGGATTTTATGATGTATTCAAGAAGGAGTCGCTGAACGGTAACGCCGTGATTCCGGTGCTGCTTTTAAACACCGTTATTTCCTCGTTGATTTTTCTACCGCTGATAGTCCTGTCTGCCAACGGAAGCATTGAGGATGGAAATTTGTTTCATGTGGCAAGCTATGGATGGGAAGGTCACAAATATATAATGTTAAAATCCGTGATTGTGCTCAGTTCATGGATTTTTGGCTATTTCGGAATTAAAAACCTTCCAATCACAATTGTAGGGCCGATAAACGCCACGCGCCCCGTAATGGTACTTATTGGAGCACTGGCATTGTTCGGCGAACACCTGAACCTCTGGCAATGGGCTGGAGTCTTGATTGCAATGTTCGGACTATATCTGTTGTCACACAGCGGAAAGAAAGAGGGTATAAACTTCTCGCACAACAAATGGATTGTGTTTGTCTTTGCCTCGAATATCCTTGGGGCACTGAGCGCCCTGTATGACAAATATCTTATGGCATCCCCGGAGAACGGAGGAATCGGTCTGGATAAACTGGCTGTGCAGTCGTGGTTCAATATTTACCAGGTAATTCTGATGACTGTGATTCTATTGGTTTTATGGCTTCCACGACGCAACCACACCACCCCGTTTCAATGGCGCTGGTCTATCATCCTGATTTCAGTGTTTCTCTCAGCGGCGGATTTCGTTTATTTCTACTCACTAAGCCTTGACGGGGCCATGATCAGCATTGTTTCAATGATCAGGCGAGGCTCGGTGGTGGTGTCATTCCTTTGCGGAGCATTCTTTTTCAAAGAGAAAAACCTCAAGTCGAAGGTTGTGGACCTGTCATTGGTTATTCTGTCAATGGTGCTTCTTTTCATAGGAAGCAGATAAGCTAAAATCCAAGACACGAAGGCGACATACAATAAAGCGCCGCATCAGATCTGGATGCGGCGCTTTGTTTGACCTGAAACATGAAACTCTATTATAGAATCTTGTGGTAAAGGTCGATAATATCCTGTTTTGTCACCTCACGAGGATTACCAGGTGTGCAGACATCGTTGATAGCCTGCTCAGCAAGTGCCTCTATATCCGACTCCTTAATACCAAGCTCTGTCAGTTTCTTGTTGGTTCCGACAAGTTCGCTTAGTTTCTCGATTGCCACACAAGCAGCCTCGGCTGCTTCGTCAACCGTCATACCATCATTATAAACACCACAGGCTTTCGCTATATCAACATACTTATCCTTTGCCGCCGGCATGTTGAAACGCATTACCGTGGGAAGCAACATCGCACATGCAACTCCATGGGGAACATCGAAAAGCGCAGACAGAGGATGAGCCATACCATGATCCACGCCAAGACCCACATTTGAGAATGCCATTCCGGCCACATACTGGGCTACCGCCATACCGTCACGCCCTACAGGATTTGTAGGCTCACTGACTGCCAATGGCAAATACTTATATATCATCTCTATAGCCTTAATCTCAAACATGTCGCTCAGTTCCCAAGCTGCCTTGGTGATAAGTCCCTCAATCGCATGGGTCATGGCATCCATCCCCGTAGCTGCTGTAAGGCTCTTTGGAAGAGAGTACATAAGCTCGGCGTCAATGATTGCAACACATGGTATGTCGTTAGGGTCAACACATACCATCTTAGCCTGACGCGTCTCATCTATAATCACATAGTTGATTGTCGTCTCTGCTGCTGTTCCAGCTGTTGTGGGAAGAGCGATAATAGGCAGTGACTTCTTCTTTGTGTCCGCAACTCCCTCAAGCGATACAATATCACTGAATTCGGGGTTGTTGACTACGATACCTATTCCCTTTGCTGTGTCCATAGCAGAGCCGCCACCGATAGCGACAATAAAGTCGGCATTTGCTTTTTTGCAGGCTTCAATTCCGCTCTTTACGTTGCTCACTGTTGGATTTGGCTTCACATCATCGAATATCTCGTATGATATACCCGCCTCGTCCATCACGTCGAGAACCATCTTTGCCACGCCGAACTTCATCAGTCCCTTATCAGTCACAACAAGCGCCTTTTTAAAACCAAGACGAGCAACTACTCCCGGCAGCTCCTTGCGTGCGCCAGGTCCGAAGTATGACACTTCGTTAAGAATAAATCTGTTTACCATAATATATGATTTTAAGGATATAACAACGTATTTTGAAAAATGTTATAACAACATAATACAAAGTTACAATTTCATAATTGAAAAATCATCAGAAATGCAACTTACCCAGAAATCAATATCCTTCTGTAGGGTTTTTCACACGGTCAATCTGATAATATCCCCCGCTTCCGACAACTGTGAGATAAACTTTCTGATGCGATCCTCCAGCACTGATATCTATAGTAAATGTGCTGCTACGCTCATCTGTAGGAATATTCACTTTCCACTGAATACTGCCACCGCTTCCAGAAGAGAACACCCACACAGGAAGTCCCCCGCCCTCATATTCAGACGCTCTGGAGCGAAGCTCGGAGATCAGGCGATCAGTACAGCTGCTGCGGATTGCAGACTCGGGATTATTGAAATAAGCATTATAGAAATTCTCAAGAAACACCACCTTTGTAGCACATTCCTGCTTCTGCTTCATTTCCTTGTCAGCCAGTGCCCTCTGGATGGAGTCTTCCTTCATGAGTTCCTGCTGTCGGCGCTTAATTTCCGTAGAGTCAATTTGTATCTCTTCCTTTTTCTCGTCCTTATCTCCCTTCACTTTAACCTTGGCCGGCTCGCCGTTGGATACAGGTTTGTCATTCCCGCCGCATGCCATAATCGCAATTGCAATTATGGCACATATCATCATGTTGAGTCTCATTCTGCCTGCTTATAGTCGCTGTTAAAAATACTGTCAATCTTGAACGAGCCTTTGTCACCTTCGACAGCCAAGTCTATAGTGTGTGGCTGACCCGACTCATCTGTAATAACCACACGATATAGCAAGTCATCATTGTTGTCAATCTGGGACACATCAACAGCGATTTTACTTCTGTCTGCTATAGTATCAATCGCAACGGGCTTAAACACATTGACAAACGCATCCTGACCTTCGCCGGCCATGTTTTTTATCACCTCAACACCATGTTCAGAAACTAAATCGGTCATAAAATTACTCAATGACTCACGATCACCAAGAGCATCGAAATATTTCTCATAAAAATCCTCGACAAAAGCCACCTTCTCAGGATTGCCGAGCACAACCTCATCATCGGAGGGGTCTGCCGGCTTGTTCTTATCACAACCACATGATGCCAAGGTAAGCGCTGTTGCCAAAGCAAATATTGAATAACGTCTCATCATAATATTATATGTTTATTCTTATGTTTCAGGTTTTAATTATTCAGGAATATTTGTCACAAATTCTCAATTCACACAGTCCCCTACAACTTGTCGCCGTATGCCAAGTCACCGGCGTCACCAAGACCGGGAACTATATATGCATGCTCGTTAAGGGTCGGGTCAACAGCGGCACACCACAATGAAACGTTATCCATTTCGCCGAAAGCCTTCTTTATGTAATCCACTCCCTGTTGTGAGGCTATAACCGAACAAAGATGTAAATTCGACGGTTTGCCTTTTGTCAGGAAAGCCTGATAAGCCAACTCCATACTGCCACCAGTAGCAAGCATGGGGTCGGCTATGATAAGTGTCTTGCCATTGAGGTCGGGAGACGCAATATATTCAATCTTAATACCCACTTGCTCACATTCCTTGTCCTTGTAGTAACGGTAGGCCGATACAAATGCGTTGCCTGCCTTGTCGAAGACATCAAGAAAACCCTCATGAAAAGGAAGTCCGGCTCTGAAGATGGTGGCCACGACAATATCATCGTCCTCCAGTTGTGTTTTGGCTGTGCCAAGAGGTGTTGATATGCTATGCTCAGAATAGCTCAGGGTTTTACTCACCTCATAAGCCATAACCTGACCAATCCTTCTCAGGTTGTTTCTGAACAGCAACCGGTTCGATTGATAGTCCTTGTCTCTCAACTCGCTGACAAAACGGTTGATTGCGGTTTTCTGAATTGAAAAATCAACTACTTTCATTATACTAGTGATTCCAAATTTAGTCCTTATAATGCGCAAAGTTACGAATAAAGGTTCAGAAAACCAAATCTTATAACCGAAAGTTAAGTTAAAAGATTTAAAAGAACACCACGATTATTACTCTTTCACAATGGTAGTGTCGGACATATATTGGTCAAGTTTGTCCATAACACGATTCTGAGCCGCCTCAAGCGCACTGTCAAAACGTTGTTCCACATCTTTGACAAGACCGGTTCTCTCCAATTCAGACACACCATCTATAGCCAAGGCGGAATCCTGCAATTCCTCTGCCCTTATCAGACCGTCAGTATCTTCTGTACTGTCAAGTTGTTCTATAGCACGTTCCAAAGCCTTGGCGTAGCGAATCTCCACATCCGGATCATTGCCACACGACACACAGAAAAACAACGTAAGAAAAAAAATAAAGACAAATCTCATTGGTATATGTTTTTATCCTGCCTTACCCTCAGCCTCATGACTGAGCTTTACAACAGTCTCCTCAAGCTCATCTATCTGCAGGGTAAAATACTTGATTGCATTCTCTTGGGCTTCCGTGAATTTATTCATCGCAGCTCTGATTAACCTTGCATCCTCATCCGTCAGTATAACATCAGGATGTTTGTTCTGCAAGACTGCAAGCGAATCCTGTAATTCATCGGGAATATCTTTTAGGTTATTGAGTTCCAAAGAGCTGAGATCCTGAATTCGTGCAGTCGCTTTGTTAATAAGTCGCACAGACTCATCAACCAAGTGCTGTCTCTCATTCTTACACGAAGAGAGGACGCATATGGAGCATACAACTAATGTTATGATTTTCAAATATTTAGAGCTAAATGATTTCATTAAACAACTATATATAGACACAAATAATTGTTTTTGCAAATTTAATTGTTTTTCACTATA
>JAZUMZ010000084.1:0-2118 GCA_045603885.1 Bacteroidaceae bacterium
ACGACTCGACAAATTGAAAGTAAACTTTCATTTGTTCTCGCTGCTCCAAGATTTATTCTTGCAGCCGCAGAAGCATAGCGAGCTATGGTTCAAGCCAAAAGGATAAAGATGCCGCTAAGAAATGTAAAGCGTCGAAGTGAAATATAGCACCCGAGAGATAAAAAAACTAATTTATAGAAGTACCCTCAACATAATCGTTCAAACACAATCCACTCTGAGATGAGAATAGATATAATCAGTGTCATTCCTGAAATGTTTTCAGGGTTTCTCAACGAAAGCATTATCGGGCGGGCCCAACGTCAGGGACAAGTTGAGATCAACATCCACAATCTTCGTGACTACACAAAAGACAAGCACAAACGTGTGGACGACTATCCGTTTGGAGGTGGATCGGGCATGATTATGCAGATACAACCGATTGCCGACTGCATAGCCAGCCTGCGTGAGACGCTCAAAGCAAGCACAGGAGAGGACTACGACGCAATCATATACACTACCCCCGACGGTAAGCAGTTCAGCCAGTCGATGGCCAACGAGCTGTCTCAACTCAAGAATATAATCATCCTGTGCGGGCATTATAAGGGTATCGACCACCGTATCCGGGAGAAACTGATTACACATGAGGTGTCGGTCGGAGACTACGTTCTCTCAGGCGGAGAGCTGCCTGCAGCTATCATGGCAGATGCGATAACACGTGTCATTCCAGGCGTGCTGGGAGATTCTCAGGCGGCACTCGACGACTGCTTTATGGACAACCTCCTTGCTCCTCCGATATACACGCGTCCGGCACACTATGATGGTTTCGGCGACGTACCCGAGGTGTTGCTGTGCGGCGACCCTAAGAAAATCCGCGAATGGGAGATTGAGCAGGCCATGGAGCGCACCAGACGGCTGCGTCCCGACTTGCTTGACAACAACAATTTATAAACCATCACTTTAACCCAAATTCGGACTAATGACCGATTTGGGTTAAACTTTTTTCAGAAAACTCAATCAAAAATTATGCTTATTAGGTAAAAAAACGCTAAATTTGCAAACTAAAGGAATACAGTTGGACGGTCTGTCGCTGAGACGATGAGTTCAATCATACGTTTTGGAGGAAAGTCCGGGCAGCCAAGGGCATCCCACTTCCTAACGGGAAGGAATCCGCGAGGGTTGAGTAATGCAGAAGAAAACACCCGCCTCCTTTGGAGGTAAGGGTGAGAAGGCGGGGTAAGAGCCCACCAGTGCTGTGGTGACACAGTTGCTGTGCATCTTGGGAGCTGCAAGTTCATGTATATTGGCGATTGAGGCATTTAAGTCTCTAATGACGGTAGCCCTTCCCAGCCAAGGGGTAGAACGCTAAAGCCTTATGGTGACATAAGGACGAGATAAATGACAGACGCCTTGGGCAAGACACCCTTTCTGGTATCTACCCGAGGTACAAAACCCGGCTTACAGGCCAACTGTTTCCTTATTTTTTGAAATAAAAAAAACTAATTATAGAAGTACCAAAAAAAACGATGACAAGAACATTCTTGAAATCCGTCCAGGCGGGAGTGCTGGCCTTGATGGCCTTTGTCAGCGCAAGTGCGCAAGACTATCCTTCCCGATGGACATTGAGACAATGCATCGACTATGCCCTGTCTCACAACATACAACTTCAACAGTCAATAATCTCACGCTCACAGTCGGAGGCGGATTATGACCGCTCACGCGGAAATCTTTTGCCCAGCCTGTCGTTCTCAACCAATCATAATGTGTCGTGGCGACCGTTCAGCGAATCTACGGTAAACCTGAGCGGCGGCACATTCACTACATCTCAGAATGAAGTGAGCTACAACGGCAGCTATGGCATCAACGCCAACTGGACTGTGTGGAACGGTGGCATCAATCATCAGAATGTGAAACGCAGCCGCCTGTCAACAGAGATTGCCGACCAGGCGGTTCAGCAGACAGCCAACACCATTCAAGAGCAGATAGTGCAGTATTATGTACAGATTCTGTATCAGACGGAGGCTGTGAAGGTAAACGCGGAGATACTGGAAGGTTCCAAGGTGCAGCGCGACCGGGCAAAGGAGATGGTTGACATCGGAAGCCTCGCACGCGCCGACCTGGCACAGATGGAAGCTCAGGTCA
>JAZUMZ010000085.1:0-64343 GCA_045603885.1 Bacteroidaceae bacterium
AAAAACTTTGTATATTTGCATTTTGATGGGAAAATAAAGGAAAACAAATGCTAATTAATAATATTATGAGAAAAAAATTTTTGTTAATCTTACCACTATTGTCCTTTTCCACAGGCATATTTGCCCAAGAGCCAAAAGACAGTGTGGCCTTAGATACCGATGAGGACGACATTGAGGCATTCGGCATCACCGACTATGATCTTGATGAGGAATCAACGGTAACTCAGAGTGCCTCATCATCGGCATCCTACAACGATGACTTATATTTGATGAAGACCACCTTCCGTTTCGGCCATTCCTATTACAGTCCCCACAACTACGAGCAGCGTTACCGCTTGACAACGATTAACGGTGCGCCCGTAAACGATGTCATACGTGGGCAGTTCAGTTTCTCTTCTCTGTTTGGAGGCCTGTCGGATGTGACCCGCAACCAGCAGGGAATCACCGCTTTTGAGCAGAACGGTATTAACTACTATGACATCGGTGGTGGTGGCAATGTAAACGTTCGTCCGAGCATGATGCGCACCGGCTCCCGTCTAAGTTTGGCAGCCACAAACCGTAATTACGTCGGTCGCTTGATGTTCTCCCATGCCACCGGCATAAAGAACGGCTGGGCATTCGCCGGCGCCGCAAACATACGTTACGGAGAAGAAGGCCAGCAACGTGGAACCTACATGCATGCCGCATCTGTCTATTTAGGTGCAGAGCGTTTCTTCAATGACCATCATGCCCTTTCTCTCTCTTTATTCTTCGCTCCGACCGAGCAGGCAACATCGAGCTGGACAACGGAAGAGGCCTACTGGCTTGCCAATGACCACTATTACAACCCATTCTGGGGATATCAAGGCAACAAAAAGCGTAGCTCCCGCGTGCGCAAGACCATGGAGCCCACAGCCGTCATCACCTGGGACTACAAAATCAACCCGGAGACAAAACTCACTACCACAAACATCTTCCGTTACGCCAAGTTCGGTCAGACCTACCTGAACCGTACGAACAATGCGGCAGACCCTCGTCCCGACTACTACCACTATATGCCAAGCAATATATTCAATGTATATAGCGGCGCGGCACCAAACGAGTGGGAATACAGCGAATGGCAAAATGCCGTTGACTACTGGCGCGCATCGATGCGTAACCGCCAGATAGACTGGGACAAGATGTACATGATAAACCAGAACAGTGTGAACAACGGTGGTGAGGCTGTATATTACCTGGAAGAATCCCATCAGGATCAGTTTGTATGGGCGCTCTCTTCCACCCTCCACCACTCTATCGACCGATTCAGTTCTGTTGACGCCGGATTGAACCTCAACCACACTACCGGCATGTTCTACAAAACGATGAATGATCTTCTCGGCGCCAACTATCACACAGACATCGACCGTTTCGCCTCCAGCGACTACGGTGTCAACAGCAATGAAGCCCAGAACGACCTTGACCATCCCAACCGTCAGATTCGCAAAGGTGACAAGTTCGGCTACAATTACCACATAAACGTCAATAAAGGTCAGATGTGGACTTCTTATGCCTTCAACCACCAGAATGTATCTGCTGTCTTCTCGGCAGATATCAACGCAACGACCATGGAGCGCGTAGGCAAGATGCGCAACGGCCGTTCTCCTGAGCACTCTAAAGGCAGCAGCGGCACCGCCAGTTTCTGGGGCGGTGGTTTAAAGGCCCAAATTGGAGTATCTGCCGGCGCCCATCACCGCTTTAATATCGGCGGCGGCTTTGAGTTCCGTCCTCCTGTCGCCAACGTCAGTTTCCTGAACGTGCAGACCCGCAACGCCTTCGTCTTCAACTTGAAGGATGAGCTAGACATGTTCGGCGAGCTTGCTTACAAATTCTCTTTCGGCAAGTTAAGCGGACAGTTGAAAGGTTTCATAACCCAATTCAACGACGTAACCGAGCAATCACAGTTCTTCGATGACATAAAGCAAGAGTATTCTTATCTGTCGATGACTGGCATCAAGAAAAAGCACTATGGTGTTGAGTTGACCGCAGAATATAAATTCACTAACAACTTCGCTGTAGATTTTGTCGGCTCAATTACAGATGCAAAGTATGACAACAACGCAGACGCAGTGATCTGCTATGACAAGTCTGACGCAGACCAGACTCCCCATTGGTGGGACGCGGTACACCACCAACCGCTTCAGGTAGTGACCAAAGGTATGAAAGTAGGTTGCACACCACTTACGGCTCTCAGCCTCGGTGCCCGTTACAACGTGAAAGGCTGGTTTTTTGAGGCCCGCGCCAACTACTACGACCGCAACTACATCTACTTCTCCCCTTATCTCCGTTTGACGGACGTGATGCCCGACGTGTCAAAGACCTACGACCAGAACGGCAACGGCCGCTGGGATGTAGATAAGATGAAGGGTGCGGTCCTGAAAGACGAGAATGGCGACATCTTAGGCTACAAGCCAAAGAGCCAAGAAGAATTTGACGATGCCATTATGCTTGACCTGTCAATAGGCAAAATGATTAATCTACGCCACGGGCGAGTACTGAACATCAACCTGAATATCGGCAATATTGGCAACAAGAAGAACATGAAGCTTCGTGGTTCAGAGCAAAGCCGCAACGACGACTTTGACAAGACCAACAAAGTGAGGTCCTACCAGTTTGCCTACAACTCCAAATACGCATACGCTTATCCTCTGACCGCATTCTTGAATATTGGTTTGAGATTCTAATCTTAATAAGCCTGTAGATATCAGAATAATCAGAAACAACAAAACGACAAGCAATGAAAACATTATATAAATACATATTATGTGGCTCACTACTGACACTGTCCGGGTTGATGTCATGTAACAAATTCGACTACGACACTCCTGACGTGAACCATGACATTTATAGCAGCGACAGTGAAGCCGAAGGCTGCACTACCACATTAGATGAGTTAAAGTCCACCTACAAAGGAGTGATGGCAGACGAATCGAACCGCAACCGCTGGACCTACGTTGAGGACGACGTGATTTTCGACGGCTATGTGTGTGCCAACGACATCAGCGGTAATCTCTACCAATCCATATATGTTCGCAAAGGCAACGACTGCATCGCTGTAGGCATCAACGACAACTCACTTTGGTGCACTTATCCTGTAGGCACCCACATCAAGATTAATCTCAAAGGCCTCTATATCGGCTCATACGGCAACCTCGCCAAAATAGGCACCCCCTACACCACCACAGGCGGCAACAAACGCCTTGGCGGAATGCCAAAGTTCAAGGCAAAGAGCAATATTGAGATAATCGGTTTTGATAATACTGTATATGAAGTTCAGCCTGTAGAGATAAACAAGTCATGGCTTGACAGCAACAACACCAACGACAAGATGCACAAATGGTGTCCTATGTTGGTACATGTTACAAACGCAGAGATTCACGGTTTCAACAAACGTAAAGTATATGCCGTATATGATGATAGAGACGCAGGCAACGGAGTAAACGACACCATTTACATCAACGGCACAAAATATATTCTCCGTCAGAGCGCACTCTCAGACTTCTCCTCAGACACAATTCCTACAGGCAAGGTGGATGTGACAGCCATACTTACAAGGTACAGCACCACATGGCAGTTGACTTTACGTGAGAGAGGCGACGTTAAGCCAACCGAATACAATCCTATTTACAATTAAAATCAACACACAATTATATAATAGAAACACATCAACTTGTAAGTAAACAACGAACTAAAACTTTCAACGATATGAAAAAATTATTTTTAACACTGCTTATGCCGGTTCTTGCCCTTGCCATGTTATCCTCATGCGACGATGTTCCGGCACCCTATTATGTTCTCAATCCTGAAGAAGCCGACACCAGCGTTGAGGGCGAAGGAACAGTTGAGACTCCTTTCACAGTAAAGGATGCACTGAATATTATCAGCGCAGGTACCTACTCAAGCGAGAAGGTTTATGTTGCCGGTATCATCACTCAGATTGATGAGGTCAACGCATCATACGGCAATGCCACCTACTATATCGCCGACGAAAGCGCTATCAACGAGGACGGCTCTGTAAGCCAACAGCTTGAGGTTTACCGCGGTTCTGGCTTGAACGGCAACAAGCTTAAGGAAGGTGACATCAAGGTTGGAGACCGTGTTATTGTTTATGGCCAGTTGACTCTCTACGGCTCAACTCCCGAAGTGACCCAGGGCAGCATACTCTATATGCTGAACGACCAATACTCAGACACACCGAGTGATCCGACCGAAGGTGAGGCCACTGGTGACGGCTCCCGTGAGAATCCATTCAACAGCGTAGCTGCCAACCAATTATGCGCATCACTTGCCGACGGTGCTAAATCCGCTCAAAAATATTACGTGAAAGGAAAAGTTGCCAGCATAAAGGAGAACTATGATGGTGTGAACCCGAAAACAGGCGAACCATACGGCAACGCAACATTCTACATTTCCGACGACGGCTCATCAAATGGCCAGTTCTATGTTTACCGCGCACTGTATTTGGGCAATGAGAAATACACAAACGGTGACCTACTGAAAGAAGGTGATAATGTTATAATTTACGGTTACCTGATGAAATATGTAAGCCAATATGGCACAACATACGAGACTTCTCAAAACGAAGCATTCCTGTTCTCTTTAAACGGATATTCCATTGACGGCGGTGATGATGACCCCGATCCTACTCCAAGCGGTGAGGCCACAGGCGACGGCACATTGAATAACCCTTACAATTCAGTTGCAGCAATCAACGTCTGCAATCAACTTTCAGATGGTGCTAATACCCAAAATGATGTTTACGTAAAAGGTAAAGTTGTAAGCATTAAAGAAAACTATGATGTCGTAAACGCAAAAACCGGAGAAAAATATGGTAATATCACATGTTATATCTCCGATGACGGTACAACAAATAATCAATTCTATATTTTCCGCGCTTTATATTTCAACAAGAAAAAATATGAATCAGGAACAATGCCAAAGGTTGGTGACGATGTGATATTCTGTGGTAAGCTTACAAATTACAGGGGCAACACACCTGAAACCGTTCAGAACGAGGCATATCTTTATTCTCTCAATGGCGAGACAGGCGACAGCATCAACAATGATCCGAATCCGAATCCTGATCCAGATCCAACTCCCACACCTACAGAAGGTGAGGGCGACGGCACGATGAACTCTCCCTACAATGTAGCAGCCGCACAATCTGTATATAACAGCGGTGCAACCGCAACCAAATCATTTGTTCATGGATGGGTAGTTGGTTATGTTAATGGTAATTCGTTGAACGCCAACACAGCAACATTCGACTATCCTGAGAAAGCTGGTGAGACCGAGGTTTTGATAGCCGACGATCCAGATGAGACAGACTTCACAAAGTGTATCCCTGTCCAGCTCCCTAAAGGCGAGTTCCGCGAAAAGCTTGACTTGTATAACAATGGGCATATAATGTACAGGGACATCACCTTCTATGGTTCTATAGAAAAGTATTTCGGTGTGTGCGGCATCAAGAGTCCGACTTACGCTTACGGTGACGGAATCATAGTGGGCACACTTGAATAACCCAGTATAATAATCCTTTTATCAGATGGTTTTAAGAACTAATAAAATAACAACAATCATGCTCGGCATTTTAATGTCGGGCATGATTTTATCGTGTAGCAGTGATGACGGCGGTGATGTCGTTGAAAAGCCGACTTCCTCAGACAGCTCCAACAACAACAGCAACACCGCCTTTGGCATCAAAGACGCAATGAGGTTGGAAGTGCCCCACCTGAGAAACATAAAGGGCGTCCGTTTCCTATCTCACCAAGCAAAAATGACAGATTTGGCATCAAAGACAGTTATGAACTACTGCATGGAGTATGACTCCGCCTGCCATCATTCCCGCTGGGTCGCCTTCACATTTGACGACACGACCAAGGTGGGTAACTCAAGCCGCAGCAATGCATGGAACGTGGATCCATCTTTACCTGTGAGTTGGCGACTCTCACCAGAATCCTACAGCGGCAGCGGCTTCACCCGCGGTCACCTATGTGCAAGCGCAGACCGTCTATTCTCCTCTCAAGCCAACCAGCAGACATTCTACATGAGCAACATGTCTCCCCAGCTATTCAACTTCAACACATACTACTGGGCTGAGTTGGAACTGCTGATACGCAACTGGAGCAAATCCTCTAAATTCAACAGGCTCTATGTATGCAAAGGAGGAACGATAAAGGAAGGTCAGAGATACGGTGGGTTAGGATATTTCAACACAACAAACGTAAACGGCAACAAGGCTCAGGTAGTTATTCCCAAATATTACTTCATGGCGATTCTAGCTGAGACAAAATCCGGCTCATTCCAATCCATCGCTTTCCTGCTTGAGCAGCACGGAAATTATGCTGAGTCCTACCCTCCTATCTCCGCAATGAAGCAACACGTTGTGAGCGTGGACTACCTTGAGGAATTCACAGGAATAGACTTCTTCTGTAATTTGAACGACAAGCTGGAGAATGTCGTGGAAGCCTCCAACAACCCCGACGCATGGACGTGGAACTAATTTTCCCTTTTCCTGGCAATCAGTCTAAGTGAATTGAAAGACAAACAAGAACAATGGCAAAGAACAATCAGAATTTCAGGAACAAACAGTTCGCCAACCAACAGAGCAACAAGAAACAAAAAGGCTCAAAAACATCGTCGCCGGCAAAGAACACCTACAACTCAGACGCTAAAGCTTCTAAATCCGCCCTTAACGGTTTCAAGATGAGTGAGAAAACAGAGAAATGGCTTCCCGCCATTTATTTCTTGTTGTTTGGTATTGCGGCTTATATATATTTGGCAGTTCTCAACAAGGATTACCTTTATACCTGCCAAGAATTTTCCATCTGGCAAAACACAGGAGAATATTTTGATGACAAGATGCGATTCGTTGGAGGTTTTTCCCAATGGTTAGGCTGTTATCTCACTCAATATCTCTATTATCCTTCAGTGGGAGCCCTGCTTATGATTTCAGTGTGGGCATTAATGTATTTCCTCACTATCAAAGTATTCCGCATCTCCAACCGCTGGAGTTTTATGGCCCTGATACCTGCTGTACTTCTCTTGTGCAGCAATATAAGCTTAGGCTACTGGCTTTACTACATAAAGCTTCCCGGTTACTGGTTCACCTACAGCATAGCTTTCACACTAATGTTGCTTGGCATGTATATCTGCAACCTTTACCGCGGCTATGTCAGGGCAATCCTGATAGTGTTATATGTAATTGGTTTCTACCCCATAATCGGATTCTGGAGTTTATTAGGAGCCGCATACATGGCCATTCAAAGCTTAACGGGTTTTCCCGGCTCGAAACCATTATTCCTCAAAGATATCAACTTATATGTGACATTTGTCGCATCGGCAGCCGCCATTGTCATTGTTCCCAGACTCTACTATTCCCACTACACCACCATCCGTCCTGAAGATGTTTACACGGCTCTGTTTCCGATTTTCCAACACGACAAGTTTTCGGAGACAAACAAGCACATACTATTTACGATATTAGCATGTTCACCCTTGCTATATAGTTTCCCGATAATAATGCGTCAAAAAGTCTCCAACAGCTCAAATATTGACTCAAAATCGGGTAAGTTATGGCTTATTTGCTACATCATTGTGCTTGCCACCTCCGCAATAGCTATAAACAGCCAAAACGTGAGTGACCCGAAATTCAAGGCTGAGCTGAAGATGTATAACCTTCTCAATGAATATGACTGGGACGGAGTGTTGGAAGCCAGCCGTGAGGTATCCGGTCCTCACACCCGTCAGATGATAATGACACAGAATGTGGCATTGTTTCACAGAGGCAACATCGGTGACCTGATGTTCAAATACGATAACCGCACAGTCAAACCAGAAGTGACAATATACTCCAAATCCAAAGATGCCATTGAAGCCACAAAGGAAAAATATAAAAATGCTGATCAAAATGACATATTAGGAGATCTGGAAAAAGACTCCCTTCACGTTAACCTCAGCAACACAACAGGATCATTGTTTTACTTCCTCTATGGCAAATGTAATTTCGCCACCCGCTGGTGTATAGAAAACGGTGTTGAATATGGATTCCGTGTAAACGAATTGAAAATTCTGGCTCGCTGCGCCATGATGACCGGCGAGGACAATCTCGCATCCAAATATGTTGATATTCTTCGCACCACTACATTCCATAAAGAATGGGCAGAGAAGCGTCTTGAATGGCTTCATGACCGCAAGAAATATGAGTCCAGCACAGAGTATCGCTGTGTAAGACCGATGTATGACGCCTACAAGAATGCTCTTGACGGCGACCAAGGACTTATTGAGGTTTATCTGGTGAATTACTTCAGCCACATGAACAACGACCACAAAAAATTCCAGGAAGCCTGCATTGCATTCTCACTGATACAAAAGGACATCGAGCTGTTTTGGCAGAAATTTTTCAAATACGCCGAACTACACGAAAAAGACCCCATGCCAATCCATTTTCAAGAAGCCGCATATCTGTTTGGTGACTTGGAACATAAGGTTGATACAAGCCACATGCCATTTGACAAAACATTGATTGTGAACCGCTATGCCAGCTTTAAGAATGTGACAGGACAATTGATGCAGCAATATGCCCCCAAATATAAAAATGACGAGACAGGATTAACGCGTAAAGTCGGTGAAGAATGTTTTGCTCAATTTGGTGACACATATTGGTGGTTCTATTATTTCTCCAGAGGTGTACAGACCTATTGAGAGTGAAAAGTGAAAAGTGAAAAATTAGAAGAGAAAATAAAAATGAAAAGGACATTAATATACATATTAATTAGCTCGGCAATGTTAGCGGCGTGTTCTGAGAATCACCCTCCAGTGCCGGAAAACGCACAGACGACGAATGTAAAACCGACTATATATCCCGATTATATAGATGTGACCGTACCAGCTAATATAGCACCATTAAATTTCAAAGTTCTCGGAAAATGTGATGATGCCGTCGCACGTATTACTGACGGTAGCGGCAAAAGCGAAACATACGGCAAGAAGAATAAAATTCAGATTCCATTGGATGAATGGAAAGAAATTCTCTCCAACAGCACAGGAAAGTCCATAAAGGTTGAGCTGTTTTGCCATGAGAGCAACAAATGGCTTGCCTATCAGCCATTTTCCATTGACGTGGCCTCAGACTCCATCGACCCGTATATATCCTATCGTCTGATAAATCCCTCCTACGTGGCATATGAGGAGTTGAGAATATGCCAACGCAACGTGGAGAATTTCGATGAAAGCGACATCTACAACAATATGATTATCTCCACGGAGAGCGACGGCCAGTGTATCAACTGCCACTCCTACCAGAACTACCACACCGACAACATGCAGTTTCATGCCCGTCAGGCCCATGGAGGCACAATTCTGGTATATAATGGCCAGGCAAAGAAGATAAACCTGAAGACACCAGAGACCCTAAGCGCCGGCGTTTATCCATCATGGCATCCCACGATGCCTCTTATCGCATACTCGACCAACAGCACCGGACAGTCATTCCATACCAAGGACCGCGCCAAGATTGAGGTTCAAGATGCCGCGAGCGACCTGATTCTTTACGACATAGAGAAGAACGAGGTAAGCAATATCTCTAATGACTCCACAGAATTTGAGGTATTCCCATGGTGGAGTCCCGACGGAAAAATGCTATATTACTGCTCAGCCCATTTTGAGTTTAATGACAGCATAGAGGTGGTTGATGTAAAGTCCGTGGATGTCTATGGCACACAGACTGACGAAAAGCTTCTAAAGCATCAGGCACAGATTATCGATAGATATGATGAGATCCGCTATAACATATACCGTAAGCCATTCGACCCAAAGACCAGAACTTTCGGTGAGAGCGAACTCATTTACGACGCGGCCCGCGACAGCATGAGCGCTACCATTCCACGCATCAGTCCCGACGGCAGATACCTCCTGTTCGGTCTCGGCTCATTCGGCTGTTTCCACATCTGGCACCCAGACGCTGACCTGTGGATGACCGACCTCCAAACGTTAGAAAGCTACGAATTGAAAGAGGCCAACAGTCCTTTAGCCGAGAGCTATCACTCCTGGTCGAGCAATGGCCGTTGGATTATGTTCGCCAGCCGTCGCGACGACGGTAACTACAGCCGTCTGTACATCGCCTATTTTGACAACAACGGCAAAGCCCACAAGCCCTTTGAGCTGCCTCAGGAAGACCCTGACTTCTACAAGATGTTCCTGAAGTCATACAATGTTCCCGAGTTCATGGTTGAACCTGTGAGCCTGAGTCCACAGGAGTTTCACGACGTGGCCATGGGAGAGGCTGAGAATGCCACATTCAAAGCGAAATAAATAAAAAGGTAAAAATAAATATGAGAAAAATATTTGTAACTTTAGCATTTTTACTGACAAGCCTTGTCATGATGAGCCAAGGCACGATAAATGACTACAAGCGTGCTTTCGGTATCAGGGGGAAATACACAGGAAAGATGACCCACGGCGATGTACGCGCTCATGTGGTGCATGGCAAACATCAGTTCTGGTACACTGTGACCACAGCAGAGGGAACAGTTCACAAACTTGTGGATTGTGACTCCTTGAAAGTGAGTGATTTCACACCACCAGAGGAGCCCAAACGTCCCCGGGGGCCTCAACGCCACTGGATGGAAGTGCCAGATGAGAAAGACGGAGTCGTAAAGAGTCCTGACGGGAAGTCGGAGATATTCCACAAAGACAACAATCTGTGGATACGTCCTGCCGGCAGCATAGAATCCGGCAAGCCGCTGACCTCCAACGGCGACAGCGCGTATTACTATTCCTCTTACGGCTCATACTCACCTGACGGCCGCTATTATGCCACAGTACGTATAAAGCCAGCTCCCAAGCGTTATGTCTATTATGTGGAATCCTCCCCTTCCGACCAGCTCCAGCCCAAGCTCCACAAGCAAGAATACGCAAAGCCCGGTGACTCCCTGAATTACCGTGTTCCAGCAGTTGTCGATGTGGCAAACGGGCACGTAACAGAGCCGTCCACAGAACTTTTTGCCCATCAATACTATGTTGATGCCCCCTCATGGGAGAAGGACAGCAAACACGTGACTTTTGCCTTTAATGAGCGCGGTCACCACACCTACCGTCTTCTTGAGATGGATGCAGAGAGCGGCAACATCAGATGTATCATCGAGGAAAAGAATGACAAATATGTGAATTACAACCGCTTGTTCCGTCACGACTTTGAAAATGGCAAATATATTGTGTGGACCAGTGAGCGCGACAACTACAACCACATATATCTTTACGACAAGGCTACCGGCAACCTACTGAGACAGATAACCAAAGGCGATTTCTATGTCCGCTCTGTAGATTATGTTGACGAATCCAAAGGCCAGATTTATTTCTCCGCCAACGGCCATACAGGCCTTCGAGAATCAGACAAGCGTAAGACCAAGACTTATGCAGGCACCAATGCCACGGAGGAAGATCCTTACCTGATTCACCATTATCGTGTTGACATAGACGGTAAGCACATGATATGCCTGAATCCGGAAGAAGGGAACCACAGCGTGAGATATACCGATGACCACGAATACATGATAGACACCTACTCCACGGTGCTGAATCCCCCCGTGACTGTAATGCGTCGAACGAAAGACGGCAAAGTGCTGATGGAGCTTGAGAAAGCCGACATAGGCGCATTGGAGCAGACCGGTTGGAAACGCCCGGAGGTGTTTGTAGCCAAAGGCCGTGACGGCAAGACAGATATGTGGGGCCTGATACAGCGTCCCAGCAATTTCGACCCTGCGAAAAAATACCCTGTTATAGAATACATATATTCCGGTCCGGGCGACCAGTATGTGCCAAAGTCGTTCACTCCCTGGCTATGGAATCTGGCCGACCTCGCAGAGTTAGGGTTTATCGTTGTTCAGCTTGACGGAATGAGCACCTCGTTCCGCAGCCGCTCGTTTGAGGAAGTGTGTTACAAAAACCTGCAAGACGCCGGCTTTCCCGACCGCAAACTCTGGATTCGATCAGCATGTGAGACATACCCTTATATGGACATAGACCGTGTAGGAATATACGGTTGCTCAGCAGGTGGTCAGGAAGCCCTCACCGCAGTGTTGCTTCATGGCGACTTCTACAAGGCCGCATACGCAGCCTGTGGATGTCATGACAATCGAATGGACAAGATTTGGTGGAACGAGCAATGGATGAGCTATCCTATAGACGAGAGCTACGTGGCATCCTCCAATGTCGAGAACGCATCAAAGCTGAATTGTCCTCTAATGCTTGTAGTCGGTGAGTTGGACGACAACGTAGACCCCGCCTCCACGATGCAGGTTGTCAACGCACTTGAAAAGGCCGGTAAAGACTTTGACCTGGTAGTAATTCCCGGCGCTCACCACACAATGGGTGAGAAATTCGGCGAACACAAACGTTATGACTTTTTCGTAAGGCATTTGCTTGGTGTAGATCCTCCCAAATGGAATGAAATCAAATAGGATGATAATAGAACAACGTATCAAGGCTGTTTACAATACGAAAGGACACTTAGATGAGTAAGACACAGACAATAGACAGAACGAAAGAATTAGGCACAAAAGACATTGGCAAGTTGCTGATGCAATATGCTTTGCCTGCAGTGGTAGCCATGACAGCCTCATCGCTCTACAACATAGTAGATCGCATATTTATCGGTCATATCGGTGACAACACCAGCGAAGGCGCATTGGCCTTGTCGGGGCTTGCCGTCACTTTCCCAATCATGAACCTGAGCGCGGCATTCGGTGCGATGGTCGGTGTTGGCGGGAGCACATACATGTCAGTAAAGCTTGGCCAGAAGGACAACTTGGCGGCAGAGCGCACATTAGGCAATGTTGTGACCCTTAACATAATAGTGGGATTAGTTCTTGCTGTTTTCGGAATATTATTCATAGACAATCTTCTTTATTTCTTCGGTGCCAGTGAATTGACAGTAGGCTATGCCCGTGAATACATGTTTGTAATTCTCCTCGGCAATGTCATCACTCACCTTTATCTCGGTTTGAACGCCACACTTCGCTCAACAGGCCATCCCCACATAGCCATGATTGCGACAATAGGCACCGTTATTATCAACTCAATTCTTGACCCTCTGTTTATCTTCACCTTCGGTTTGGGCATCCGCGGCGCCGCCATTGCCACGATATTGGCTCAGGTGTTCGCCTTAGCGTATGTGTGGATTGTTATGAGCAACAAGAATGACCTTATCCACCTTCACAAAGGCATTTACAAGCTCAAGTCAAGAATAGTGCATAACATATTGAAGATAGGCATGTCGCCCTTCCTCATGCAGCTATGCGCATGTGTTGTCGTTATTCTGATAAACAAAGGCCTTCAGACTCATGGAGGCGATATAGCCATAGCTGCCTACGGCATAATAAACGGCATAACGTTTCTATTTCTGATGATAGTGATGGGTATATGCCAAGGAATGCAGCCTATTGCCGGCTACAACTACGGAGCCCAGCTATATCCGAGAGTAAACAAGGTGTTAAGATATTGTATAATATATGCTACTATAGTCATGGTGATCTCGTTTCTGGTATGCGAGCTTATTCCACACCTTCCCATATTACTCTTCACAAGCGATCCGAAACTGACAGAACTCTCAATAGAGGGAATGCGTCTTATCCAGTTAGTATCCCCGTTGATAGGCTTTGCGATTGTGGTAGGCCATTTCTTCCAAAGCATCGGTCTAGCAAAGAAGAGCATCTTCCTGTCGTTGTGCCGCCAACTAATATTCCTCATACCGTTTCTATTGATATTTCCGGATCTCTGGGGCACGGCAGGTGTATGGCTGAGCATCGCCGTATCAGACTTTATCTCCGTGCTTTTCGCCGGTGGAATGTTGTGGCATTTTTATCATAGTGGCGGTCTGAGTACCGTCAAGTCTCTTGACTGATTATATTCCCAAACAAAGAAAAATTCCAAAATAGACAAAACATAAATAACCCAAAAATCATATTAACCATGGAAGAGAACTCAAAATACGTGATAACCATTGGTCGCGAGATTGGCAGTGGCGGCAAGGCCATCGGTATATTACTTGGCAAGCAATTGGGCATCCCGGTTTACGACCGCAGCCTGATTCAGATGGCGGCAGAAGAAAGCGGTATTTCTCCGAAAGTATTCAAGAAAGTTGATGAAGTGCCCCATAAAGGCACGTTATCCAATTTTGTAAGGACCCTATCCTCTCCTTTCGCGTCTTACGGGAATCTATACCGTAACAGCATGAGCCAGGAATCGTTATTTAAGTTTCAGAGCGATGTCATTCGCGAGAAAGCCGAGAGCGAGGATTGCATTATAATCGGCAGATGCTCAGAATACATATTGCGTGACCATCCTCGTCATCTAAGTATATTCATCAGAGCCAACTACAATGACCGTCTGAAATTCCTGATGGACCGCAACGACATATCCTCAGACATGGCAAAAGAATTGATAGAGCAGACCGACGCCGTCCGTTCTGACTACCACAATTTTTACAGCGAGAACAACTGGGGTGACAGTCGTTCATACGATATTTGCATTAACTCTTCGCTGTTGGGAATAGAAGGTACGGCAGAATTCCTGTTGACTTTGGCAAAGAAACACCTTCACCTACCCCAATAAAATTATTACAAAAATTGCCTGTATAAAATAAAATGCTTAAATTTGCAGACAAAAGCGGATTAAATAATGATTACAATCTTAGACAAAAATTTTGAGCTGTCTATCCCTGCGGATGTCATCCAGGAGAAAGTGAAAGCAGTTGCCGAACGTCTTAATAAAGACTATGAAGGTAAAAATCCCGCAATGGTGTGCATACTCAATGGTGCCTATATGTTTGCTGCCGATCTCAGCCGTTATCTCACATTCCAGCCTGAGATAATATTTGCGAAGTTCTCGTCGTATGACGGCATGAAATCGACCGGCAATGTTAAGGAGCTGGTAGGTGTGACCGCCAGTCTTCACGGTCGTGATGTAATAATAGTTGAGGATATTGTTGACACCGGTACAACCATGCACAGCATTCTTCCTCAGTTCTGGGCACGTGAGGCATCCAGTGTAAAAATATGTACTTTCTTACAAAAGCCAGACAAGCTGGAAGTAGATTTAAAAGTCGATTACTGCGCTCTTGAGATTCCCAATGACTTCATAGTGGGCTACGGTTTGGACTATAACGGCATGGGGAGGAACTACAAGGACATCTACACTGTGGTAGAAGACTAAATTGTGATATTTCCAGGCCTTAGTTATTCGACACAACAAGACTTATTTTAAACACAAATACAATGAAGAATATTATTATTTTCGGTGCGCCAGGTTCAGGCAAAGGCACTTATAGTGAAGAGATCAAGGAAAAGTTCGGCATGGGACATATATCTACAGGTGATGTTCTCAGAGCAGAAATCAAGAATGGTACAGAATTGGGCAAGGTCGCCAAAGGATATATTGACAACGGTCAGTTAATTCCCGACAGTCTGATGATTGACATTCTGGCCAAGACATATGATTCCATAAATCAAGGTCAAGGAGTCATATTCGATGGTTTTCCCCGTACAATAGCCCAGGCCGAAGCCCTAAAAGCAATGCTCAGTGCCCGCGGTGACTCATTAGGTATGATGATTGAGCTTGTTGTTGACGAAGAGACTCTAATGTCCCGTCTTTTAAAACGTGCAATAGAACAGGGTCGTGCTGATGACAACGAAGAAACAATAAAAAAACGTTTCTCCGTATATCACAGCCAGACAGAGCCCCTCTCAGCATGGTTTGAGCAAGAAGGTATCCGCAACGTGTTCACATGGAAAGGCTCAAAAGACCTGATGGTATCAGAAATTCTCCAAGAAATAGAGTCTCAGAACTCATAGTATATAATGGCAGAGTCAAACTTTATAGACTATGTAAAAATTTTCTGCCGTTCGGGTAAGGGTGGTAGCGGCTCGACTCACATGCACCGTGCGAAATACCTTCCCAAAGGCGGTCCTGACGGCGGCAACGGCGGTCGTGGGGGTCACGTGATTTTACGTGGCAACCACAACTATTGGACATTGCTTCATTTACGCTATGACCGTCATGTCTTTGCAGAGCATGGCTCCAACGGCTCCAAGAACAAATCCTCAGGCAAGCAGGGAGCAGACGCATACATAGACGTTCCCTGCGGCACAGTGGTTTATAATGCCGACACGGGTGAATACATCTGCGACATAACAGAAGACGGTCAGGAGGTGATATTGCTTAGAGGAGGCCGGGGCGGTCTTGGAAATTTCAATTTCGCCACCGCCACCAACCAAGCTCCACGCTATGCGCAGCCAGGCGAGCCCATGCTTGAGATGTCGGTGATTTTGGAATTAAAACTATTGGCAGATGTCGGATTAGTCGGTTTTCCCAATGCAGGCAAATCAACATTAGTCTCCACCTTATCTTCTGCCAAGCCCAAGATCGCCAACTACCCCTTCACCACATTGGAGCCATCACTTGGCATAGTTCCATATCGCGACTCAAAATCATTTGTCATAGCAGACATCCCAGGCATAATAGAAGGCGCCAGTGAAGGAAAAGGTCTTGGTCTGCGTTTTCTGCGTCATATTGAACGCAACTCATTATTGTTGTTCATGGTTCCCGGGGACACAGACGACATCAAGAAAGAATATGAAATTCTGCTGAACGAACTGACTACTTTCAACCCAGAGCTTCTCGACAAAGGGCGTGTGCTGGCGATAACGAAATGCGACCTTCTTGATGATGAGCTTATGGATATGCTTAAGTCAACACTTCCCGAAGGTATTCCTGTAGTTTTCATCTCCAGCGTGACCGGTTATGGTATAGAGCGCTTAAAAGACACCCTTTGGGAAGAGATGAACCGCGAAAGCAATAAAATCATGGCAGTCCGCACTCAGGAAACAATAGTCCACCAATCCAAGGACTTCCACAACCTTCGCAAAGAGTTGGCGGCAGCAGGCGAAGACGTTGAATTCGTAAGCGACATTTCAGACTCAGAAGACATAGAATATATTGATGATATAGAGGATATGGAGTATATATAGGAAATTTTGGTTGTTGCTTATTAGTTATTAGTTGTTTGTTTGCCAGTTATTAGAATTTAATTTTTTATACGATACAAGATCATGGAAAAAAAATCTTTAATTCTTTTAGTGATTTCCGCATTATTTGTATTTGCCACTTCGTGTGACAATGACAGCCACGCAACAGATGGCCGCTCACCTCAGTTTGAGTCATTGACTCTGACTCCGTCAACTGTCAATGCCGGCGACTCTGTTGTTGCCAATGTGTCATATACATATCCTGGCAAGAAGATATACAGCAGCATATACAACCTTACAATAAGCGGCAACACGAGTGATGGCCTATACAACGAAACTTATGAATGGAAGGTTGTTGATCCGACAAAATCCACCCCTACTTACAAATTCCGTTCTCCTGATGAGGCAGGAATCTATACAGTAACATTCCGTGCCCGTCAGATTAATTATTCATCCGGTGGGCCGAACGGAGAGCTATATGGCTCAGCCAACAGCGTAAGTGCGACATTACGCGTTCAGTAACAACACTCAACTATGAACATAGCCGCTATATTAGCAGGTGGCAGTGGCAATCGCGCAGGAGGTGGTATCCCCAAACAATTTACTAAAGTATGCGGTAAATCTGTTATGGAATACACCATTGACGCCTTCAACTCTCATCCGCTTATTGACTCAATAATCGTAGTAGGTCGCTCCGACACCTTAGACATAATCCAGTCGATTGTAGATAGATGTCATTATCAGAAAGTGCATCACATTGTCTCAGGAGGCAAAGAGCGCTATGAATCGAGTATTGCAGCATTAGCTTTGTGTGACTCCCCCAACGACGTAATCCTGTTTCACGATTGTGCCCGTCCTTTGGTCAGCAGCCGTATCATCACAGACTGTATCAATGCCATGGAAAGCTATGACGCAGCTACTGTCGCCATTCCATGTTCTGATACAATATACATGTCATCGACAGAGGGGTATATTCGCTCAATACCTCCCCGCTCATCCCTGATGAACGCCCAGACCCCCCAGTGTTTCAGGGTTCATACGATATCCGACTCATATAAAAAGGGTTTGTCTTCAAAAGATTTTATCCCTACTGATGACTGCAGTGTTGTTTTCAACTATGGCAACGACATTCCAATAAAAATCATAGAGGGTGAAGCAAGAAACATAAAGATCACATACAAGGAAGATTTTGAATTGATGGAAAGGATATTGAAACATGTTATCTGACAAAACAGCCGAAATCCCCATTACAATTGATTAATAACATTTAAAATCATCATTTTTTTAATTATTTTCTTCCATAGTAAAGAAAAAATGCTTAATTTTGCATTTTGAATTTCGGCAAACAAAAAAGAAACAAAATAAATGGCAAGTAAAAACAAGAAACAAGTAAGTCAGGAGCCGATAGGTCTTGACGTTCAGTTGACAAAAGCAGAAGCTTTTTTTGAGAAAAATGGTAAAGTAGTAATAGCAGTAGTAGTAGCGATTATTGCGATTTGCGTAGGTCTTTGGTTTTTCCGCTCTTGCAAATCAGACACAGAGATAGAAGCCCAGAATGCTATTTCACTCAGTCAGAAATCCTTTGCCAACGAGCAGTATGAGGAAGCATTGAATGGCAACAAAGCAGATTCCAAAGGCTTTTTGAAGATAATCAGCGAATACAGCGGAACAAAAACCGCAAATCTGGCCCGCCTTTATGCCGCCATCTGCTATGTTAAGACAGACAAGATAGACGAAGCAATCAGCCAGCTGAAAGAATTTAGTGTTGCCGATGACAACACAATTTCTCCCCTTGCTGTTGAGATGCTTGGCAACTGTATGATTGCCAATGGTGACAAGGAAGGTGGTGTTGCCAAGCTTATTGAGGCCGCCAACGCCGCAGACAACGAATCCTTAAGTCCTGTATTCCTTCGCCAGGCAGCAGTTGTATATGAAGATCTCGGCAAGAAGGACAAGGCACTTGAGCTTTATGAGCAAATAAAGGAGAAATATCCACAATCCACCATGTGCCAGGGTGAAGAAAACGGCACTCTTATAGACTCATATATTGAGCGTCTGAAATAAACTAAATCAAATGAAACATTTAAAATCCGGAATCCAAATTAAAAATTTTAATTCGGATTCCGGATTTTTCAAAACTATCATTTTATTCAGCCAAACCTAATCATATATGGCAACAAAGAATCACAACTTATCGGACTACGATCCCAACTCTGTTCCTGATGGCACAGGTATGCGAATTGGCTTAGTAGTGAGCGAATGGAACAACAACATAACCGACTCTCTTTTAGACGGCGCTGTAAAAACCCTGCTCAAGAATGGAGTTAGGGAAGAAGACATAACCATCGAACGGGTGCCCGGCAGTTTTGAGTTGATATATGGTTCGAACCGCCTTGTGAAGCAAGGATATGACGCTGTAATAGCCATTGGTTGCGTCATTCGCGGTGACACACCCCATTTTGACTACATTTGCGAGGGAACCACCTATGGTCTGTCACATTTGAATGCCACGCAGCCAGTCCCTGTAATTTACGGTTTGATTACGACCAACGATATGGATCAGGCTTTAGAGCGTTGCGGTGGCAAATTAGGCAACAAAGGCGATGAATGTGCGATAACCGCATTGAAAATGTCTGCATTCAGAAAGCGGACAGAGTCATAAATTCACAAACAGAATCATCCTCTTTTTATCTAATCATATATAGCTATCAAGTATATAGGAAAAATAGTACGCACATTCGTATGTATAGTGCTTATTCTATACATAGGACTGTTAACTCTCCTTCACATTCCTGCTTTTCAGAGAAAATTAGGAGAAGCGGCTTCCTCCTATCTCTCCACCTACCTCGGTACAAGTGTCAGTATCGGAAGTATTGATGCAGGTTTTTTAAATCAGTTAGTCATAAATGACATAAATATAAAAGACCTTCAAGGCAAGCAAACACTAAATATACAGAAGTCTTCAGTACGTATAGAGATTCTTCCTTTGTTACGTGGAGAAATTGAGCTGTCAGCATTGCAGTTATTCGGCTTGGATGCAAAGCTGAACCGTCCCGACCCTACATCCCCCCTGAATATACAATTCATAATTGACAAGTTCTCATCAAAACCGTCAGAAGACAAAGAACCTGTAAAATTAGAATTCGGCACCGTTGTTATCCGAAACGGTCATCTGTCCTACGATATTCTATCAGCACCGGAAACCCCAGGAAAATTTAACGCCTCCCATCTTTCTCTATCGGATATGGAGCTTGTGACTCATCTACACAGCATCAAACCCGACTCATTAGATGTCCAGATAGATGAGTTATGTTTTAAGGAAGAGAACACAGGGCTGACAATAGACAATCTCCACACTCACATAACAACATCTGAAGAAAACCTTACTTTACAAAACACATACATATTCTTAGGCAAAACAAGAATAAATTCAGGCATTATAAATGCCGGCATCAACTCTTTGAATTCCAAAAAAATATCAATATCCGGCGATGTATATGACACACAGATTTGTCCATCAGACTTCTCTTGTTTCTCCGACAAACTCAGCAGTCTCAATACCCTCATCTATGTAAAAACATATTTCTTCTACAATCCATCACGTATATATGCTGAAAGCTTGCAACTCCATGATAATGACTTTATCTTTTCCGTTGACGCCGACATTCTGGTTGACGGTTTAGACCTCCCCACTCCATCTGTCGATGTAAAATGCAGGGAAGCAAGTATAAAACCATCATTATGGCAGGCATACTCAAAGATATTACCCTCAGGAACGGCTCTCACCTCAACAATATCAAAGTTGGGTACAATAAGCACCCGTGGTACCTTCTCATATAATTCCGATGAGATAAGCACAACATCTTTCATCTCATCAGACCTTGGAGAGATCAGTGTTGATGGAATTTTTCAGAGCAAGAACTACTCAATCAAGGGTCACATAGTTACAAATTCCCTTAACTTGCTTCCGTTGTTACCTGAAACCGGTATCAACAATCTTACGACAGATATGGGATTCGACCTGAACATAGGTGATTTAGCAGACATTTCCGGACTGATTAACGGCTCCATAGCAAACATAACTTACAAAGATTACAATTTGTCGAACATAGCAGTAGGCGGCAAATTTAACAAAGATTCCTTTGACGGCCAACTATCCGTATCAGATCCGAAATTAGACTTAGATTTCAATGGCCAACTTAGCGGACTGTCAACAAAAGATTATAACATCACATCACAACTCAGACTAAACAAATTCACACCATCGCAATTCAAGATTACAGGAAATTACGCCCAAAACACCTACACTTTATCCGCCAGCGCCGACATCCGCGGCAAGAGTTTGACGGACATGACCGGTTATGTAGAAATAGACAACATCTCCATATCTGGTCCAAGCACAAATTTCTCTTTTGAAAACATCTCACTTAATGTTCGCAACAACAGCGGCATGACGAAAGACATTGAGTTAACGAGCCCTATTGTCAATGCCAGGATCCAAGGAGATTACGATTTCAAATCAATAGCTACCTCGCTCAAAGGCGCCGTCAATGCCTTAATGCCTATTACGGGCAATCCAATAAACCAATTATTATCCACCAACGACCAATTCTCAATTGCCCTCACTCTTCAAGACCACCCATTTTTACACTCGTTTATAAAAGCTCCATATAGTTTTTCCGGTGCTCTGAATGTCAATGGGACAATAGACAGCAAGAGCAGCGAATATAATATATCCGCAGACGTTGACGAGTTTACATACGATCAAAAAAGCATATATTCCCCACACATTGAATACAACAGCCATGGTTCAAACTGCTCATTATTTTGTAAAGGAACATATATGGACAATGCGAACACCTATTCTGCCTCTCTTTCCGCCCTTTGCAAAGAACATGACATATCATCTGACATAACACTTCACACAGAAGGCTCAAATCCGTTGGATTTGAGCACCCACATAAGCGGAACCGTTGACTTGGGAAGTTCCTCAAAACTTGCCCACCTGGCGCTCTCTCCTACAACCGTCCAGCTTTTAAGCCGTAGTTTCACTGTAGAATCCCGTTCATTAGACATATACAGAGATCACCTAGAAATTGAGGACTTGAAGGTTGACAATGAAGGCCGGTACCTTACAATCAACGGAATCTTATCCAATAATCCTTCCGACCGTCTTATAGCAGACCTGAACGGTACGAAAATGGGTAGCCTTTTTGAGGTCTTAGGAGCCTCTGTCCGCAATTTAGACGGTTTTGTATATGGTAAATGTGAAGTTTCCAACATCTTGTCATCACCTAAGATAGACGCCAATCTGACAGTGAGCGATTTCATGTATAAAGATCTGTTGCTTGGCAATGCATACATAACAGCTAATTGGGACAATAAAGAGACGGGTATGCGTCTTCGCTGCCAAGTAATTGGCAACGACTATGAAAGTGAAAACCGATTAGCACTTGTAAACGGCTATATATATCCTGATCAAAAAGAAGTCGATCTCTCAGCCACATTCAAGAATATCGACGCGATAATACTTGAGAAGCTTATTGGCCGTACTTTCAGGAGTATCATAGGCAAAGTTGACGCACAAGCAAGTATTCGTGGTCCGTTCAGTGACATACAGATTCTCGGAGAAGGCTATGCAGACGCAGAATTGACATTGCGAGCCACACATGTAGGCTATAAGGTCTCCCCTTCCGACCGCATTCAGATAACCACCTCCTCGTTCACATTCAATAACATTCACATAAAAGACAAATACGGCCATACAAACGTGATAAACGGTGTTGTGGGACATAAAGGTTTCAAAAACTTCTCATACACGTTCGACATGAATTTAGACAATCTTCTTCTATACGAGGAAGACACATTCAACAGTGACAAATTCAAAGGCCGAGTATTTGCAGACGGAGAATTCCACTTAGACGGCTCAGACGGACATCCCCTATACATCAACGCAAACATAACTCCTACCAAGGGTAGTGAGTTCTGCTATGACGCCGCTACTCCCGACGCAATTACCCGTAACAGTTTCCTGCAATTCAAGGAACAAGCCCCTGATGACAGCCTTTTGCTATCAATGAACATAGACCCCGGTTGGTATTGGAGTGTGCGCGACTCCTTACTTTCCAGCACATCAGAAACACCAGTAACACAATATCGCGGTGACATTTTTATGAGTATCGGAATCCGTATGAATCCCAATTGCGCTGTAAAGCTACGCATGGACAATGTCGAGGACGGATATATAACTACATACGGAACAGGTAATATTCAAGCAGAATACCACAACAAAGGCACATTTACCCTGAACGGCACCTACAACATCCAATCCGGCCGTTACCGTCTTTATCTTCAAGACATCATCTACAGAGACTTGGAACTTCAGAGAGGTTCAGAAGCCGTATTCAACGGTTCTCCTTTTGATGCGGACATTCACTTGATTTGCTGGTACACACTGAACTCAGTACCGTTATCAGACCTGACTTCATCCATGCTCACACAGAACAATCGTGTGAAGGTTATTTGTGTTCTTGACATCACAGGCCAATTAGGTAATATGGCATTTAATTTTGACATCAACCTTCCGAATGTAAGCGATGAGACACGTCAAATAGTGCGTTCCTATATATCTACAGAGGAAGAGATGAACAAGCAGATGATATACCTCCTTGGATTCGGCCGTTTCTTTACAGATGAATATGCCCGCGCTACGGGAGAGGGTACATCCAACCAAGCTGTAAACAACCTGCTATCCTCCACTCTCAGCGGTCAGATAAACCAGATATTGTCCAATGCCATAGGCACAGACAGCAAATGGAATTTCGGCACAGGTTTATCGACAGGAGAGCGAGGATGGGAAGACATGGATGTTGAGGGAAATCTATCCGGGCATCTGCTTGACGACCGTCTTCTCATAAACGGCAACTTCGGCTACCGCGACAATGCCATGACCAACACATCGACATTTGTCGGTGACTTCGACGTGAAATGGCGACTCAGTCCTAACGGCAACACCTATGTAAAAGCTTACAACCTTACGAATGACCGATATTTCACTAAATCCACCCTTAACACCCAGGGTATCGGTATAACCTATCAAAAAGACTTCGAGTCATGGAAAGACCTCTTCAAGAGGCGTAAACGCCCTTCTGCTCCCTCAGAAGTCATTGTTCCTGACACGAACAAATCTGATTCTGTGCCAGCTACTTCAGACTTCCTTATTATAAAACCAGATACTACAACACATTAAAATCTTTATCACTATGAAGAATTACGGATATTGTAGAGTCGCCTCATCAATCCCCGCCGTAAAAGTGGGCGATTGCATGTTTAACGCCAAGTCGATACTCAGCCAGATTAAATCCGCTCAGGAAAACGGAGTGTCTGTGATTTGTTTTCCCGAGTTATGCCTGACCGGCTATACTTGTGGTGATCTTTTCAGCCAGAAATTACTTCTTAAAAATGCTCAGCGCGCCTTAGAATTCATATTGTCGAACAATGTTATAGACATCATATCCATAGTCGGTATGCCTCTAGAGGTGAACAATATGCTGTTCAACTGTGCTGTGGTAATCCAAGACCACAGAATATTAGGCATAGTCCCCAAAACTTATATTCCGAACTACAAGGAATTCTACGAGAAGCGTTGGTTTGAAAGCGGTTCGGTACTACCGACTGACGAGTATCACATTATGGATTCCTCTTATCCATTTGGTAAGAATCTGATTTTCAGAATATCAAACGAATATCCGGATATAGATTTCACCTTTGGCATAGAAATCTGCGAGGATGTATGGACCACCATTCCGCCCAGCAGCTCACTTGCTCTTCATGGCGCCGAGATAATATTCAACCTATCCGCCTCCAATGACATAATAAGCAAACACGCATATCTCAAACAGATGCTCTCCCAACAGTCAGCAAAGTGTATGAGTGGATATGTCTATTCATCTTGTGGGTTTGGAGAGTCCACACAAGATCTGGTATTCGGCGGCAAAGCCTTAATATATGAGAATGGAAACTTGCTTAAAGAATCATCTCGCTTTGAATTAGATCCCCAAACTATAATCGCCGACATTGATATCGAACGTATTTCCTCCGACCGCAGGGGCAACACAAATTTCGGTCAGTCTCTCCAATATGTCAGCCGTAACGAGTCAAAATATTATGACATCGTCACTTCATGTTATAACTATCCCGATTACGACCGAATGCCATTGGAACGTGCCATAATCCCCCACCCGTTTGTACCGTCAGGCAATGCCCTTGACGAGCGCTGCGAGGAAATATTCTCCATTCAGGTGATGGGACTTGCCCAACGTATCCGCCATGTGAATGCCGGCAGCATTGTTATTGGCGTAAGCGGCGGTTTAGACTCAACCCTAGCTCTGCTTGTATGTGTAAAGACAATGGACAAGCTTCAACGCAGCCGCAAAGACATTATAGGAGTCACGATGCCAGGTTTTGGCACAACAGGAAGGACCTACAACAACTCCATCTCCCTGATGAAAGAGCTTGGCGTGACAATCCGTGAAATCAGCATCAAAGACGCATGCATCCAGCATTTCAAAGATATAGGGCACGACATGGAGACGTTTGATGTGACATACGAAAACGGTCAGGCTCGTGAGCGCACCCAGATTCTTATGGACGTAGCCAATCAGACAAACGGCTTTGTAGTAGGTACCGGAGACTTGTCGGAATTGGCTCTTGGATGGTGTACCTATAATGCCGACCACATGTCGAATTACAGTGTCAACTGCTCAATCCCAAAAACTCTTGTCAGGCATCTCGTAGCCTGGGTGTCCTCAAACAGCATAGACAAAGCCGCCAAGAAGACTTTGGATGACATAATCAACACCCCTATCAGTCCGGAGCTTACTCCCGCGGATGAGAAAGGTAACATAAAACAGAAGACCGAAGACCTGGTCGGCCCCTATGAACTTCATGACTTCTTCCTTTACAATTTCCTTCGTTGCTGTTTCCGGCCAGAAAAGATTTATTTCCTCGCATGCAAGGTCTTCGCTCTCAAGTCCAACAAAGGTAATCCCGGATATGGCAACCGTCCGTCATATTATGACGAGTCAACTATAAAGAAATGGCTTACCGTATTCTGCCGCCGTTTCTTCACCCAGCAGTTCAAACGCTCTTGTCTTCCCGACGGCCCGAAAGTGGGTAGTGTGAGCCTGAGCCCTCGAGGTGACTGGCGTATGCCGAGCGACGCATCATTCCGTGAATGGGTTGAAGAGTGTGACAATATCGGTAAGAAATCTTAGTATCTCCCACATTTTAACACCATACAAAATATACAAACAATCATAGCAAGAGGCGGCCAATTATGATGGTCGCCTCTTGCTTATTGTCAAATAACAGATTGTTGCTTTACTTGAGTGGTGAAATGACAAATCGGAATAATCTGTCTTGATAAGGCATCTGATACTCGCCACGAGGCCATGCTCCCCATGAGTTAACACAGCCTAATCCCATTTGTCTTTGTGCAATATGCACAGAAACAAAAGGTCTCTCAACAAGGTCTCCTGAATGATGTTGTTTTTTATCAACTCCCACGGAAAGGTCGTCAGTTAGATATGGCAATGCCGAGCACTCCATAGGTCCATCGCTGGCAAACAGCAGTCCCTTACCGAGTTTGTTTGTCATCTTCCACCATCTGACCTGAGTCTTGTTACCCGATTCCTGAGGACGGACATAATCCATCCAATATTGATCGCATACCTTCTGCTTATATACTCCGATGTTGGCAAAATCTTTTCGATCTATGTAGTTCTCTTCCGGTCCCTTACCATAGAATTCGATGTTCTTAAAGTGTTTTGTCATCTGCAATTCCATACCGAACCTGAGCATCTGAGGCTTGTCCTTGGCATTCTCGTCAACATCCAGTTTCTCGCTAATCACCAGCTGTCCCTCAGAATTAACAATATAATTCATGGTTAGAACAGAATTAGTTTGTTTTATATCATACTCAGCTTTTACGCAAACAGCACCTGACGTCAAAGTCTGCACATCAAAGCTCTTCTTCTCTAATCTTGGATTATGCCAAGCTCTGAGTTTTCTCTGTAATCCCGCACCATGGTCGTTATCGGTCGGTGCTCTCCAGAAATCAGGTTTTATTTGATAGTCTTCCTCCAAAACGCTGATACCATCAACATCAATGTCAGAGATAAATCCGTCGTTGTTGCTGAAGGTGTAGTCCACACCATTAGCCGATACGATAGTATAAGCCGTATGGCTCTCGGTCTTCACCTCACCGCTTTTATTGGCAATCTTATCTATATCAGTGAAATGATAGTCCTGCAATACAAACTGCTCATGTGCAACAATCTCTCCGGTCTTCATAAGAGGTGTGTCGGCTATGAGTGAATATGTAATGTTGCAAACCACTTCCTTGTCCTTACACTTGGAATCTGAACATGCCTCTGCAATCTCAGCGATTTTAACTTCTTTTCTTGTCTGCGGCGAAATATTCAGCTGCTCAACATTCACAGAGCCTGACTTGACAAGCTCTCCCTCTGCCTCGACAACATAGTTCAACACGACACCTTTGACCGGAACGAAGAAATTCTCATTGTAAATCTCAATAGTTCCAGAATTTTTGTCTTTCAATGTTGTCCATATATTTTGATAATAATATTTCACCTCAAGTGACTGCGGGGTTATCTTCCGGTCGGGAGTAATTATACCGTTACAGTTAAAATTATTGTCGCTTGCAGGATAGCGTCCGTAATCTCCTCCGTATGTCCAGATTTGTTTACCTGTGACTTTGCTGGTTCCACGGAATCCCTGGTCGATAAAATCCCAGATGTATCCTCCTTGATATTTAGGAAATTTGCGGATTAAATCCCAATATTCCTTGAAACCTCCGATAGAGTTACCCATGGCATGTGCATACTCACATTGGATTAGCGGCCTTGGATTATCGTTCTGAGAATACTTCTCGCAGTCTCCATAACCATAGTACATAGGACAGAAGATGTCGGTCTTGCCGTTTTGTCCTGCCTGCTCATACTGCACAGGTCTGCTGGTGTCGTAAGACTTGATCCAATCATACGCATCCTCAAAGTTCTTTCCATATCCCGCCTCATTTCCAAGTGACCACACAATGATTGAAGGGTGGTTTTTCAGCACTCTCACATTATGCTGATTGCGCTCCATATGGGCGTCATGGTAGGCCTCATTCTTAGCAAGTGTCTTTTCACCATAGCCCATTCCATGACTTTCCACATTAGCCTCGGCAGTAATATAAATACCATATTCATCACAAAGCTCGTACCATCTTGGGTCGTTGGGATAGTGGCATGTCCTGTCGGCATTTACATTCAGCTGTTTCATTCGCTGAATATCCTGAATCATACGTTCAACTGACACCACATAACCTCCGTCGGGGTCAAGCTCATGACGATCCACGCCTTTTATCAGTACCGGCTGTCCGTTAACGAGCAACTGAGCATTTTTTATCTCCACTTTTCTGAATCCTACTCTCTGGGGTATCACTTCAGTTGTCTCCTTACCCTTATTAAGAGAAACAAACAGAGTATAAAGATAAGGGGACTCAGCCGACCACTTTTGAGGATTTTTCAGGGAGAAAACAGCAGCAGCCTGGCCTTTGTTCACTTTAACGCTTTTTTTAGCGACTTCCTTACCCTCCTTGTCCACAAGAGAGAGAAGCACATTTTGTCCGTCGGCATTAGCCGTGCTGACATTGACGCTAAGTTTTCCATCCTTATAGTTGTTTGTCAGGTCAGGTGTCGCGAATATGTCGGTTACACAAGATTTTGGACGTGAATAGATGTAGCTCTCACGAGCCAGTCCGCACAGTCTCCAAAAATCCTGGTCCTCAAGATAAGAACCGTCGCACCACCTCATAATCTGCAGAGCAATAAGGTTTTTCCCTCCCGGCTTGACAAAGTCCGTCAAGTCAAACTCCGCTGCAACCTTTGCGTCCTCAGAATAGCCAACATATTTTCCATTAACATATACCGTGACATTAGATGTGGCAGAGCCTATATGCAAAATAATCTGCTCACCACTCCATTCAGCCGGTATGTCAAATGACTTACGATATGATCCCACATGATTGTTAAGATCTTTCACATATGGAGGATTGGTTTCCCAATCGTTACGCCATGCATATAGGTTGTTCACATAAATAGCGTCTCCAAACCCGTTCAGCTCCCACATACCGGGAACAGGCATCCTGTCCCATTTGGAATCGTCATAATCCAGTTGGTAGAAATTCTCTGGTCTCTCATTGGCGTTTTTCACCCATTTGAACTTCCATTTACCTTCAATTGTAAGGAACCGCTTAGAATCGGTTTTCTTACCTTTTTTTGCCAAATCGATGTTCTCATAAGCAAAAAAGTCAGCTACATTCACCATTCGGTTCACCTCGTTTACTCTCGGGTCATTCCATACAGGTGATTGTCCATAGTCTGCCGCTGCGGCTGCAAATGCCGCACAGACAGCGAAAAAAGTTCTGATTTTCATGTTTAGTTAGTTGATTGTTAGAATATTTTTACAAAAATACGCAATTAGTATGAATATTTCAACAAAAATAGGTAAATTTGCAAAAAAATTCATACTTTTTTTGAACAGAGAAAATTTAACCGAGAAAATCATGAAGAAAATTTTTACGACAATAGCCACAGCATTGTTAATTTCTCAAAGTCTGTATTCCCAGACAGACACCATCAATATTAACGACGTGGTTGTGACCGGCACCCGCAGAGCCGCTGATGTCCGCCACTTACCATTCACGGTCAACACTGTCAACCGAGACATTCTAACCTCCAACGAACAGCCGTCAATTCTCCCCACGTTGAGCCAGCAAATACCAGGGTTGTTTATCGGCAGCCGTGGCGTTATGGGTTATGGTGTAAGCAGCGGTCATGCCGGCGACATCAATCTTCGAGGCATAAGCAGTCCAAACGGCCAATTGATGGTCTTGATAGACGGTCATCCCCAATATAATGGCATCTATAGTCATCCCATCTCCGACATCTACCAGACGATGATGGCAGAGCGCGTTGAGGTTCTTCGCGGTCCCGCCTCCATGCTCTACGGCTCAAACGCTATGGGCGGCGTCATCAACATCGTGACCCGCGGGATGAAGGATGACGGAATGAAGACCACTTTAAACGTTGGCGGTGGCAGCTATGGCACATTCCAGTCGGAAGCTTCCAACCAGATAAAAAGCGGTCGTTTCAGCTCCACTGTATCGGCACAATACAACCGTTCTGACAACCATCGTCCCCGGATGGGCTTTGAGCAATATGGCGGCCATGTCAAGCTTGGATATGAGCTGAGCGACAACTGGAACACCTTTTTCGACGGAGAAATCAGCCATTTCAACGCCTCTTACCCAGGCAGCGTGAGCAGTCCGCTATATGACGCCGACCAATGGATTACCCGCGGCGCGGTATCTGCCGGGATTGACAACCACTATGAAAAGACAAACGGCTCACTAAGCGTATATTCCAATTTCGGATACCACAAGATAGACGACGGGACGAGTGACGCATCTAATCCCACAAAACGCTATTTCCGCTCACGCGACAACCTCGCAGGAATCTCACTTTATCAGAGCGCGCGTCTATTTGAGGGCAACATCACCACATTGGGATTTGACTACCAACATATCTATGGACGGGCTTGGTACACATCCAAAGAGACCGGCAAGACGATGGCCACTCCCAACAAGCAAAGCGGCCATTCCCACAGGAACGAGATTGCAGTCTACGCTGACTTCCGCCAAGACCTGACATCATGGTTAACAATAGATGCCGGCATCCGCTTTGACCACCACAACATAACGGGCAGCGAGTGGATTCCTCAGGGCGGCATTGTATTCCGTCCGGTTGAGAACAGTGCCTTAAAAGCGATGATAAGCAAAGGCTTCCGCAATCCCTCGATGCGTGAGATGTATCTTTACCCGTCCTCAAACATCGACCTTAAACCCGAACGAATCGTAAACTACGAGCTGTCTTGGCGTCATAAGGTATGCAAGCTGTCTTACGGCTTGAATCTCTTCTATCTTAAAGGCGACAACATGATTGAGCCTTTGATGGGAGCCACCGGTCCAAAAAACATCAACACAGGAGAGATAGAAAACCGCGGCTTGGAATTAGAAGGCAGCTATAGAATCAACAACCATTGGAGCGTGAATACCAACCACAGCTTCCTGCACATGAAAAACGAAATCGCCGGCGCACCAGAATACAAAGGCTTTGCCGGGGCTGATTTCACAAGCGGCAAATGGGGTGTTACAGCCGGACTTCAGTATATCGACGGACTTTACACATCATCTGACACCTCAATCCCTCAGGAAGACTTCTGGCTTCTCAACGCCACCGTTCGCTATGAAGTACTTCCCAAGCTGACATTGTGGGCAAAAGGCGAGAACCTGTTAGCACAGAAATATGAGATTAACGCAGGCTACCCTATGCCAAAAGCCACATTCATGGGCGGTGTCAAATTTGAATTCTGATTCATAAAGATAATAACGACTAAATTTCAACTAAAGGGTACTTCAATAAATTAGCCAGTTTGGCACACCTGCAAAATCCCGTGTTTCCTTTTTTTTTTACAAAAACATAAACAACACTTTTGTTGATATCAATCTTTTCAAGATTATCGTTTGGCATTGATGGTGACTGCCTGTAAACAAGTTTACGTCATCCACCATCAACACTAACCGCCGCATTTCATGCTCTGAAATCAACAAAAGCAAAAACAAAAAAACAAGTGGTTCTGTTTTTCTGACAGAACAAACAGTTTTGTCTTGTCTGATGTTTTCTTGCGATAGCGTGTTTTTGCCTCTTGAAAGTTTTGGTATTCGTGAGAATACGTTTTGATGTTGAAAGGAAGATGGTCTGGTCGAGGCAGAACTGGACCCTCCTCATAGTTTCATCCACTCTGCCTCGTGCTTTCAATGTAATATTTCTCGTCGGGAACATAGTTATGAAAAATAGGCAAAACATCAAAAGGACAGAATTATAATTTTTATTATTTACTCAACTTTCGCAAGTTGCATATAAATGATTCACAAATATATACAGCAAATTTTATACAATGAATTATTATAGAGTCTCACAGAACCGACGAACGCAGCAAGTGTAGAGACAAAGCGCGCTTTGGCTATACCTTGCAAGAAGGAGGAAGACAAAAGTCAAATAAAGAAAATAAAAGAAAAATAGTGACCTTGTCACAATTAAAGTGGAAATAGCAGAAATAGCAACTCTGAATATTTCTAAAGTGCCAAAGGCACGTGATTTTCTTCCAGACAATTATGTCACGATTGCCTACGGAGAACTTTCTTCGTCTCAACAATGTATAAGCTTAACATTGTATTCTGCTTAACCGAAAGTTTGGACAGAGATTATACAAGCTTATCCCAGCACTTGCTACTCCAGCATTTCTTTTATTTCTGCGAGACAAAAAAACATAGAAAAGAACTTGCGAAACTTGAATATACTTTATTCTAAATAAAGGTGTAAAGATACCACGATGTTCCCAATAAGCGAGCAATGTTTCAGATTCTCAAATTTGGATGTATTTGAGTCTATATGCTGTTTAAAACTCCGAATATTCTGTTATAGACTTTTTAATGCGCAGCAAAGTAGATTTTTAATCAAAGATTGTTCAAAGCCTCTCTGCCCTTATTCATCAAATAGTATGATTGCATAGGATGGTTTGGAGTCTCCGGGTATAGCATGTCAATATAACCTGCTTCTATGTTGGGGGTAATATAAGTAGAAACAAATCCTTTCCTGTCCTTACGCAGCAGCACTTCCATTAGAACTTTCAAATTGGCACCATTTTCCCCGATTGCAGTTAATAATGTTTTCAACCGTTTCAACTTTGCATCCTCTCGCTTTGAGGTTGTGGGGGTTGTGGGGGGGTAACTTGTGGGGTTGTATGGTTGTAAGGTTGTATGGTATTCCTTTTGAATGTTACCCAAACGAAAGATGCGTTCTGGTTGTATTCGGGTTCGGGAAGGTTTGCCTCTCGACAGGCATCCATAATACGACCGACACCGCTACCCCAGTTCTCCAAGAATGTGGTTTTGAAGAGTACGTCGGCAATGGTTGGGTTCTGTGGAAATGAATGATGCGACTGCTTGATGGTCTCTGTGGTCAACTCCTCTGGGAGATGGCCTGAATTCTCAATCTCAATGCGGTCATCATAGATGGCGATGCCTACAGAACTGCTTGTGTTGTGGAAAAAACGATGACAAAGCGCATTCGTTAAAGCCTCTCGCAGTGCTTCTGCTGGAACTTCCAGTTTCTCTTATCTCGTAAAACCAACTATCTTTCCGCTGATTGAAAGGTGTTTGAAGAAGAAAGCCATGCTTGCATCCAAAAGCGTGAAGAAGTTACCAGTCCGGTATGTAACGACTGAGACTTCAACTTCACAAAAAGTGATCAGAAAGAACTCTTAGACAAATTCTGGCAAAGTCAATTTACGAATTTACGAAAATATATCAAAAAAATATGTGAAAATTTTGTTGGTTTCAAAAAAAAATTATAATTTTGCATTTGACTCAGTCAGCCCTGTCAAGGGTGAGTGGGTTATCTTATTGGTAAAGGACGTTTACGAACGTTATCTTCTGATGTAGAATCTCGCAAATTCTTTGTAGCGGAAGAAACGCAACCGAAACGTCTGCGTTGGGTGTATTATACCCTGTCCATCAACACATTTTTATTATAGTCGTATTAATGTGCAAACTGGGCTCTCTATGTATAATATCCGCCGGCGTGGGCTGACTCGAGTTGCTTATCCTGCTACAAGGCAATGCGAGAGCCCTACATCGGGATGAGCGAGAGTAGAGACTCCCACGTCTTTTTTATTCCTTATGTCTAATCGCTGAACCGGGGTGCGCAGCAGTAAAACTTATTTATCATGAAGAAAATACTATTTTCTTACTTTGCAGGGATTATGGCATTAGCTCTGCTGAGCGTGAGTCTTATCTCATGTAGTAGCGATGACGACGATGATGACTCTGGTTCAACAAACACCGAATTAATTCAGAAGCTACAAGGTTCCTGGGCATTTCAGAGAGGTACGGAAACAATTATGGGCATGACAATCACAATGGACAGATCCTCCCTGGACGAGATGAGAAGGTCTATGGAACAAGCAATGGGAGAAAAAGTTGAGTTTTGGGATGAGACATTAACGTTCAGCGGTAACAAAGTAAATGGAACAAGTTTTACGTTGAATGGAAATCAAATCATTCTTGAAGGAATGGATATCATGGATGGTATAAGTATCTCCGTCAAATCCGTTAATTCATCAAAATTAGTCTTGCGAGAGTCTATAAGCCTTGAGGGATTAAGTATAGATGCTGATATGGAATATAGAAAAATGTAATATAATATTTACCCCTTTATTGTTTAACCCTTTAATTTATCAAGCTTATGAAAAAGATTATTTCTATTGCATGTATGATGCTTATTAGCACCACAATGTTTGCTCAGTCTGGCAAATTTTCAGCCGGTATCAACTTAAATTATGGTCTGCATTCGGACTTCAAGAACTTTGGTGGAGGAATAAAACTACAGTATGAGTTCATTGAGAATGTTCGCGCTGAAGTATCAGGAAACTATTTTCTCAAGAAAGATGATTGCACCATGTGGGATGCCAACTTAAACTTACAGTATGTATTCCACGTAGGAGACAAACTTGGCATATATCCGCTTGCTGGCCTCACCGTATTAGGTGTTAAAGTTGACATCCCTTCAACAGAAATACCGAGTTATAATATCGGAGGAATGCATATCGGAGGTGGAACTGTTGGAGGAGGATCAGCTGATGACACGAAAATAGGAGGAAATATCGGAGCTGGTATTGAATATTATCTTAGTGACAAGTTCAAGGTAAACGCCGAAGCTAAATATCAATATGTTAAGGACTGGGATCGACCTGTTGTCTCTATTGGTGCTTCATACATTTTTTAGTTATACTTTTGGGGGGTGGTCCGACTTCTGGACCACCCCCACACACATCAGCCAAGTCTGATTGTGTAAAGGATTAAATTAAGAATTAGAGTACAGAGTTGGTGTCATGGGTTAAAATCATTAATAGTACCCCACTTTATTAATACCACTATGTAAAGAACGTGGATTTTAATTACAAAAAACACGAAACAATGATAGGTTTTTCATTATGTATGCGGACTACCATATTTAATTTATTATTCGTTCTGATTAATTCGACATTCGCTCAAGGTTTCAATTATACGATCTCCATGTCATATAGCGGATGCGATGGTGGAGACATAGAAGCTCGAATGTCGCTCAAAGCCGCTGAAGCGCAAGTCAATTATTGGATGAATCAAGGAAAAATAACTTTTACAACGAGAAATGAATGCGAGCAGTCCCGAAGCTTTGTAATGTCTGAAGGTAGTAAATATAGTAGTAATAATTGTAGAATACGTTTTACAGCTTCCCCCTGTGTTGGTTCTGGTGCAACAAGTGAGAGTATCAATGTATTAGGACCTAGTCAAGGTAGTAGTTTTTTCGCACCAAACAATGTTGATGAGATAAAAAACTGGTCTGAAGATTATTCACAGAAAAGGTTGGCACTCGACGATAAATACACCATGAGTCATAAGGAATCAGTTATGACTGGTGATAATGAATTTGATAAAGCAAGAGAGGGATATACCTTATCCGGGTTTATGCCCAAAGGGACTACAGGATTTATTAAGAATGATATAACTTTATCATATACAGGATTCCCATCCAGAAAAGGAGAAGTTATAATACCTGAAGATTTAATAAATGGAGAACGTCCTTTCAATAGTCTTGGAGGAAGCAGCAGTGATGACTTGAGAATGTACAAAGGAGATTTAAAACCTGTACCTCCCATAATAAGAGAAACGAAAAAGGAGACTATTGATTGGATGGAACTTATAAGGGATGATGCCAAGTTCGCATGGAGCATTTATGAAGTCTTAAAAGAAAGTGGAGTTGTCAAAGCTTCCAACAAATCAATCCCCGGTGCTTTAGTAAATGCAAATATTAATGTTTGGTCAGAAACCATTGATTACTCAATTAAATTCTACAATGATGAACCATACCAAGAAAAGGCTCATATAATCTCTAATCCAATTATTAATAATATTTTAGTAAACACATTTGAGGACTACGTATCAGACATTCCATATACAGCGAATAAAAAATTGTTCAACATAGAAGATAAAAGTAACGCAAGCGTTGGATTAGGAATACTCGGAATAACAGCTTCAGGAATCGATTTAGCTAAAAGACATTATAATGCTTTTAAAACATTATGGAACAATGAATAAGTTTATAATAGGTGTTTTCTTGTTGATTTTGCCACACGTTGTCCAAGGACAGGTTTCTCCAGAAATAGAGTATCTGCTGTCTAAGAGAATGCTTGAACAATCTAGAATTGGAAATCCATCCTTCATTAATAAGATGCAATTAACAGACGGGCATTTTATCGTGTTAGCTGACAAAACAAGATTTTATTTTTTTGGTTATGGCGGTGCTTATTCAAAAGAAATAAGAAATTCGGAGATAGAATCCTTCTGCCTAAAAGGAAAAATACTATTCTATTTAAACCATAATACTATATATGGCCTTGATTTATTGAACAACAAAGAGAGCGTGCTATTTGAACTACCCTTCAAAGCAAAAGGAGTATGGTCTGGGGAAAACCTGCTATATACAGAAAAAATTGAGCATGATAATAATATACTGGTTGCAATTGACCCCTCAAAAAAAATATGTGTAGAATTATTCAGGTCGGATAGTGAAATAAAAGATGTTATTGAGTACGGTAATATTATTTACGTCTTAACAGATGCAAGATTGACCATGGTATCACTACAAGATAAAAAGTATGTAGAAATACCATTGAGCGAAAATAAACCAGAGAAACTCCACTCTTTAACTATTGACAAAGAGAACAACGCGATGTATGTATCCAGTGAAAGCGGTGTTTTTCGTATCTATGATAATTCTTTTCAAAAAGTATGTAATGACACAGGATTGTTATGCTATGAGACAAATGGATTATTGGTCTATAACAACAATATTCCATATATAATCAAGATTAATCAGAACATATTATATCCACAAAAAACAGAAGTCATAATAGAGCTTAAATAAGATTCAACATGAAAATATTTCTTATCATACATTTTTTGACTTACTTTTGCATCACAATCCATGCCCAGTCTATAGGTGAATTGCTTTCGTTCAAAACCACGAAGACTATTACCTCCCAGTCCAAAGCACGAACAGCATTAAAGGAAAAGAAAATAGACGATGCGCTGTTTCTTTACTCAGAATCAGTAAATAAAGCTCAGGAAAACCGTAATAGCGGAAAGGGAGTTGATGGCGATTTACTAGCAGAGTACGCTTATACACTTGCCCTTCATCATGATTATGAGTTGGCATTGATGAACATTGACAGGGCAAGAGCCTTAAATGGGAAGTATATAGATTTTTTTTCGGGACAAGTGTTGTCGCTTATGAATTATGATAATGCAGCAAATGAGTTTATAAGAAATGCAACAGTTCCAGACTGGATTCAAAGTGTATATTTAGAATTAAATCATCAATTCAAAGGTTCTGGAGTAGTTATACAAGAGAATCCCTATGAAACATTAAAGCGCGCAAACAGACTTGCAGCAAACAGGCAAACAATACAAAGTATTGCAATGTTTGAGGAGCTTAAAACCACATTCAACACCGTTCCTATCATTTATGTGGATTACAGCACAGTATGGGAAAGTATCAGCAATTACGGATATGCAGCACTGCTATTGAAACAAGGCATAGATTTAATGCCTGAAAACACATCTAATCGACAGGTGTTTTCAAACCACCTGACAAAGATCAATGATACGAAAAAGAAAATTGATTCAACACCTTGGTTTCGGAAACTACTGAGTGCAGATTCGCCAAAACTAATGACGTATATCGGTGCATCAGCAGCCAAGGACATCTATTCCCTGAATGGAAGAATGGGCATTTATACAAGCAAGAAATTCAGTGCGTCATTAAACTTTGGAACGAGTTATGCAAACGAACAATTTTCAGGCAGTATTGGGCTTTCTGCATACAAAGCCTGGGGAGTCCTATTTGGAGGTATGGGAGTTACCGACCAATTCAGTAAAGATTCAAACACAATCAGTCTAACCCCCTCTGTCGGTCTCACATTCCTCAATAAAACTCAGACATCATCCCTTGACATAGCGTTAAGCGGATACATCCCTTTCAGTAAAGATGGTAAATTCAGCTACAGCGTTTCAATCGGCAAAACTATATATTTTGACTTTAACGGATTATTCAAGAAATGAAGACAAAAATAATACTATTATGCTTGGTTCTTATAGCCATATCCTCTTCTGTTGATGCCCAAATCCATAGTAGAAGCAGACGAAAGGGAAGACCAACAAGAACTACCCATGTCTCAAGAGTAAAAAGGCAACAATCATATCAAAAACAGAATAAAAAAGTAAAGACAGATAATACGACAAATAATAATGATGTCAGAACAGACACTATTGTCTATTCCAAACCTATTGCTAAAACAAAGAAGAAAAAGGATGAGACCAATTATAAAAGCGTGTCCGAACCGATGGTGGCAAGATATCTGCGTGGTGGCTTTGCCAAAGACAAGAAACTCCATCTGATAACAAACTCGAACTATGCAACCATGCATGACAATCAGAAAAGTGAGGTGCTTGGTAAAATAGCTCAAGAATTCGCTGGATATGACATCACACTATATACAAGCAGCCAAGGAAGGGAATTGTGGACAACAGACGGTAATAACGTGAAATGTCTCAGTAAATGGAATAATGATAGTTTACATATTGAAGACTATCTGCCATTGGAACTCAAAAGAAATGGACTTTCAAAAGTGTTCTACTATATCGGAGGAACATTCAGTGGCAGTGATGGAAACAGCAATGGAAGCCTAAATCTTCGAGCAGGAACCTACCTGTATAAAAACATGTTAGATGCGTCCTTCACACTGAATGTTGGATACAGCTCTTCTAATGGAGAAAGTGATTTTTCAGGTGATATGGGTTTAGACAGCAGGGCATATCTTCCCTTAAAAATCAAAAATTTCAATTTTTCCCCTTACGTCGGGGCTGGCATATCTTGGTCATATGCTCCTGATAGTTTTTTTGAATTACGTATTTTAGCTGGTGGATGTTGGTTTGTTGGAACTGGTAGTTTCGACCTTGGTTTTCAATATGGAACTAAAAGTGATTACTCGGTCACATTAGGATACACATTCCGAATTCCTTCACAAAAGAAAAAGAACAAATGAGACTATCAAAACTTCTATTGACATGGAATCTATTTCATGTCTTTCAATGCTTTACATTAGCACAGCAGTTTCAATACCCTACACCTCCTGACAGCTTGACAAACAGACAAGAACGAACAGTTTTTATGGCAGAGAATTTTTGGGACAAGGAGAGTGTTGGAGACAGCCTAAACTTCAAAACACCGACTCTACTTCTCGACTACATATATCTTATAAGACAAATAGAGAATGATGACTTACAGCATAGTTCAATCACAAATTTCATTTCATTATGTGCTGAGAATCCATCCACAATATGTCTTGTACTATATTGGCTTGACAGCATTCTATATGATGCTCATTCACCACAATATGATGAGCCTATATATTTGATGTTTTTAAATGAAGTATTAAAGTCCTGTATAGAATCTGATATCAAAATATTCCCAGCAAAACGTGTGAAGCAATTATATAAGAATCAGAAAGGAAAGCCAGCAAATAATTTTTCTGTGTATGACAAAAAAGGTAGTAAGTTTAGTTTAAATGATGTTCAGTCACCATTAATCCTACTTATTTTTAATAATCCAGAATGTTCATTATGTCAGATAGCAGAAGAGGAGATCCAAAAAGATGAGATTATTCAAGACCTGATAAATAATGATAGTCTGAAAATAGTAGCTGTATCTCCAGATGCGGATTATGCGACATGGCTCGCTCACGATTATCCGAATAACTGGATTGTTGGAATTGACAAGAAACGAAAAATCTTTAGGAGACAATTGTTTGACATACAGTACTTGCCTTCCATGTATTTATTAGACAATGAAAAAAAAATTGTTATTAAAGAAGCCGATTATGATAGAATTAAAAATTATTTCAGACATGCATACCCTTCTGTGAAGAAGTGTTTTTAGATTTTTAATTAAACTGAAGTGGGGCGCATAGTACATTCGGTGGAATGTTGTATAATGTGCGCCCCATCATTTTTCTAAGGTCTGATGAATGCGAGCAATATACTTACTGGATGATGTTTAATCTATACACCATAACCCTTGGCTAAGAGAGCATTGATCCTTCAGCAGCTGAATACGAAATAATACAAGATTCCTAAAATGATGACGAAGATTTGACAATATTCCACCTGTGACAATAGGGGTCAAGTATTTTGTGCTTTTACTCAAGATACTGCGATAAATTACATTTTTTAATAAAAATTGAACATTATGAAAGTTTTTTTACAATGATTACTTTGTTTGTGTTATTTACCGTAAATCAGACAAATATGTGGAGTCAAAACGAATCCGTTTATATTGACGCTTTAAAAAGACACGCAATTGCTAACGATGCTGAGGCCCAGCTAGAATTGGGTGATTGTTATTATAATGGTAGAGGTGTTAATCAAGATTATACGGAAGCTGTCAAATGGTATCAAACGGCGGCTGAACAAGGACATGCAAAAGCCCAATTTTATTTAGGTGTATGTTATGATAATGGTGAGGGTGTTAGGCAAGATTATGAGGAAGCTGTCAAATGGTATCGAAAGGCGGCGGAGCAAGGAGATGCTTCTGACCAATATAATTTAGGTGTATGTTATGAGCAAGGACTTGGTATACCGCAGAGTAGAAATGACGCCATCAAGTGGTATAAAAAGGTGGCGAAGCAGGGAGTTGAAGAGGCAAAAATACATTTAGATGAATTTGGGGTGAATTATTAATCTGATTACATAATGGAGGCTATAGAAACAAATAAATGAAGACATTTTAGTGCATAATGTATTTGTGTGTGTCGTTACTCTCACTATTGCCCTTGCAGGGTGATGATTTTTCTGTGTTCCAATACCAAGGGTTGTTACACAAGGTATAGAGTTCATTGGTCAGACACACAATTACACCCCCGACACACTCCTGCAAAGAGTAGTGTCGGGGATAATTTTTTGTCGTTAAAATGTGACATAATTATTCAAAATAAATACAAAATGTTATTTTTTTTGATATTTTTGTACTTTTTTGTCAATAATTTTGGTAGAAATATAAAAAAGTTGTAACTTTGTGCCCGTAAACACAAGACAAAAAGTTTACAAAAGGTATAAAATCACTCAAACAATCATTAATAATACATTATTAAAGAAAAAGGAGATTATTATGAACGCAAAACAAGTATTGGATGACCTGAAGCGTCGTTTCCCTAATGAACCTGAATATCATCAGGCAGTTGAAGAAGTGCTTGGCACTATTGAAGAGGAATACAACAAGCATCCTGAGTTTGACAAAGCAAACCTGATTGAGCGTCTTTGCATTCCAGATCGCGTATATCAGTTCCGTGTCAGCTGGATGGACGACAAAGGCAACATCCAAACTAACATGGGTTACCGTGTACAGCACAACAATGCCATTGGCCCCTACAAGGGAGGTATTCGTTTCCACAGCTCTGTAAACCTTGGTATATTGAAGTTCCTTGCCTTTGAGCAGACATTCAAGAACTCACTGACCACACTTCCTATGGGTGGCGGCAAGGGAGGTTCAGACTTCTCTCCCCGCGGCAAGAGCAATGCAGAGGTTATGCGTTTCTGCCAGGCATTCATGCTTGAGCTGACCCGCCATATCGGTCCTGACGTGGACGTTCCAGCCGGCGACATCGGTGTAGGTGGTCGTGAGGTAGGCTATATGTTTGGTATGTACAAGAAGCTGACCCGTGAATTCAGCGGCGTTCTCACAGGAAAAGGCCTTGAGTTCGGTGGCTCACTCATCCGTCCTGAGGCAACCGGTTATGGTAATGTTTACTTCCTTCAGGAGATGCTGAAGACCAAGGGTGACAGCGTGAAGGGCAAAACCGTTCTGATTTCAGGTAGCGGCAATGTGGCACAGTACACCGCAGAGAAGGTTCTCCAGCTTGGCGGTAAGGTTGTGACCATGTCAGACTCTGACGGTTACATCTACGATCCCGACGGTATTGACCGCGAGAAGCTTGACTTCATCATGGATCTTAAGAACGTTCAGCGTGGCCGTATCCGCGAATATGCAGAGCAATATGGTTGCAAATATGTTCCCGGCGAGCGTCCTTGGGGCGAGAAGGCCGACATCGCACTTCCTTCAGCCACTCAGAACGAGATTAACGAGGAGCAGGCAAAGACTCTCATAGCCAACGGTGTGATGGCCGTAAGCGAGGGTGCCAACATGCCTTCTACTCCTGGCGCAATCCGCGTGTTCCAAGAGGCAAAGATTCTGTATGCACCTGGCAAGGCTGCAAATGCCGGCGGTGTGTCAGTGTCAGGTCTTGAGATGAGCCAGAACTCAGAGCGTCTGTCATGGAGCTCAGAGGAGGTTGACAACAAGCTTCACTACATCATGGAGAATATCCACGAAAACTGCGTGAAGTATGGCAAAGAGGCTGACGGTTATGTAAACTACGTAAAGGGTGCCAACGTTGCCGGTTTCATCAAGGTTGCCAAAGCAATGATGGCTCAGGGAATTGTATAAGGTTTTTCAATCCTAACAATGATATTCAAAAACGAGTGCTTCGAACTGAGGCACTCGTTTTTTTATGGCATAACCACCGTTTCTTTATTATCGGGCCTGACATGAACCACTACGGTTTTACTGAGGTCTATCTCTCCCGGCAATCCGGTTCGGATCATCTGCCCCGCATAAGCCAAAGAGAAAACCGATATCTTGACATCAATATTATCGGAGATTTCAGATGCGAAGGACAACAAGGTGGAGCCTGTCGTAATCACATCATCGACAATAAGCAGATGCTTTCCTTTCAGAAGGTCCGGTCTGACCAATTTAAAGATGTCCTTGACATTCTCTTTACGCTGCTCATGTGAGAGGTGGGTCTGAGTGGGGTTATCGACAGTTCTCTTGACGGCATTCCTTATGACAGGTATTCCTGTCTCCAGGCCTAATCCTGACGCGATAAAATCACACTGATTATAGCCCCTCCTGTGTTCTCTCCACCACGAGAGAGGCAAAGGAACAATCGCATCCACTCCCTGAAAGAAGTCGGAAGCGGCATTTTCCCTTGCAAACACCCTTGCGAGAAAAGTGGCGATCTCCGGATTGTCAAAATACTTGATTTTATGGATAATCTGTCTGGTTTTCTCGCCCTCATACATAAACATGGCAGTAGCTCTCACAATCGGTATCTGTCCCCAGAAGAGACGTTCTATAACGCCATGGTTATCCTCTCCCTCATACTTAATTCTGTTCAGTTTCCTGACACACCCCACACAGAAATGCTTCTCTGAAGGTGCGAGACGTCTGTCGCACATGCAGCAGAAGCGTGGCATCAGAAAATTGTATATGTCGGCGACCAGTCTGTTCATTCTCAATTATCATGCTGCAATCAGGGTTGCGGGAAGAGCACGACTCCCTCCTTCTTCATGCCGTCGATTTTGACGACCACAGGGTTGTCGAAGTGCACATGTCGCACATGTTCGGTCTCGTTGACAGCCGGAAGAGAGTCGAGGAAATCCATCCTGTAGATACCGTCACCGATAAAGTCGTTAACAGTGAAGTATCCCACGCCGAGACTGGTGAGATTCTGGAAGAAGTGGGTACCCTGACTTGGATCGACCCGATATTCAGTAAGTCCGGCCTCCACGATAACTTTTGCCGCAGATATCGCAGGCCACTTAACCGGCACTCCGAGCCACGGGTCGGATGACCCCCATCTTCCCGGCCCCACAAGAACATAATTTCTATCCTCATTAAGGAACTTTCTGTTGATAACCTCTATCTCATCCGCCACTGCCGGATTGTTATATGCCGAATATATTGACTTCCCCGTCTCCGGGTCTTTAGTCTTGACATACACAATATCATGTATGTTGTTAATAACTCCATGTCCAATGGCATTATGACTTCGGATAACGGTCTTATCATCAGGAATCATTGTCAGGTCCTCGTCCAGTTTCATCTTATTATCTACCATCGGTCTAATTTGAAGCAGATAGAAATCTCCCGTCTTGTCGGCGTTAAGTTTGACAGCAAACTCAATCTCCACCTCACGCCTCATGTCCTCACGTCCATATTTCATGGTCATTGACAGAAGTTGCGGCAACGGGAAGACATCATACTGGAGGACTCCACAGAAAGTTATGACCTTACGTCCTCCTTCGTATATACCATCTCGAATGACCTGGTCGTAAGGATCGAAAGTTGATGCAATATATTGGAGAGAACCGTCTTTATCCGCCTCTTTCACAGGCAGTTTAAGAAGATTAAACCCATCATCCACAGAAAAGTTGTCTGTCATGTTCTTGAGGTCGAGAGCATAGAACCGGGTCTGTGTCTCCCTTAGGGCTATATCCATCTCCGATGTCTGCAGCACCTTGTCAGGATGAGCCGGGCACACCCTGAGGTTAAGTCCTCCATCTACAATATATTTGCCAAGTCCGAGCGCGAGATTCACCGTTCCCTCTTCCGCTTTCTCGTCTCCAATAGGGTAATAATTCATAGAGCGAGCCACACCTGATATGTTCGGGTAGAAGCGGTCTCCATATTGTGTTCCCACAACCTCTTGCAGAATAACCGCCATCTTCTCTTTGTCGATCACATTGGATGTAGCCAGCATATAATCCTTGCTTGCCTTATAGAACACAGAAGCATAAACGCTCTTTATCGCATCGCTCAACATTCTCAGCCGTTGATACTTATCCTCACAATAAGGAATCATATAAGTGCTATATATGCCAGCAAAAGGCTGATAATGAGCGTCCTCAAGCAACGATGACGAACGGATGGCTATAGGCTGCCGCACCACCTCAAGGAAAGCCTCAAGGTCGTCGGCAAGTCGCTCAGGAAGTCTGGAACGTAAGAAAAGCCTCAAAACCTCCTCGTCGGAAATCTCGTCACTCAACACTGACTGGTACAGCAGGTTACGATCCATAAACTCATCGAAAATATCAGTACACAATACTACCGTCTTAGGAATCATAACCCTGGCGTTATCGAACTCATTGAGGTCGATATGGCGTTTGATTATATGGTCAATAAAGGCTATTCCCCTACCCTTTCCTCCAAGCGACCCCTCTCCTATACGCGCGAAGTTAGAGTATTGGTCGAATCTGTCTTTATGGAATACCGCCACCACACCTTGGTTCTTCATCTTCCTGTATGACACGATTGCATCGAAAATTATGTGCCTGTGGGCATCGATGTCCTGTAGTGAATGCCATGTGACCCTCTTCAAGAAGTTGGCAATCGGAAAGAGCGCACGTGATCCCAGCCATCGAGAGACATTGTTATGTGAGATATGATAAAGAAGTGACTCTCGGGGCAGAGTGAAGATGTTGTTCTGCAAATCCTTAAGGTTTTTAATTCTCGCAACCTCCTCCATCGTCGCTGGGTCTCGGAACACGAAATCCCCAAAGCCGAAATAGCGCATGATAAGCCCTTTCAGCTCAACATCCATATTTTTTGAGTTCTTGTCGATAAACGAGGCTTTACACTGACGTGCCAGCTCCACTCCGTTTGACTCTGACGACTCCATGATAAGCGGCACATATTCGTCGCATTTCCTGATTTCCGACAGCAACTTAAAACCGGCAGTATCGTCTTTCACCCCGTCCTTGGGGAATCGGCAGTCGCTAATCACTCCCAGCACATTGTCCTTATATTTGTTGTATAGCGTCCATGCCTCCTCATAGTTTCTTGATAGCACGATTTTTGGCCTACCTCTCATTCTCAGTGTCTCAAGATGGGAGTTCAACGCCTCTGTCGCAAACAGAAGGCTTTGCTGGAGCACAAAATTATATAAACTGGGAAGAATCGACGAGTAGAACCTGATAGAGTCCTCTACAAGCAATATCATCTGCACACCTGCCTGTATGTCGTGGTCGAGGTTCATCTTGTCCTCAATCAGCTTGATGATAGAGAGGAGCAGCTCCGTGTTTCCGAGCCAGCAAAAGACATATTCGAATATTGACAGATCCTCGTTCTCCATGCGTTTTGTCAGTCCGTGACTAAACGGAGTAAGAATGACAATCGGCACTTTCTCGTTTTTCGACTTGATTTCCCTTGCAATATCGAAGACATCGTTGCTTCCAGTTCCAGGCATACATATAACAAGCTCGAAGGCAGTCCGCTCAAGCTCCTTCTCCGCTTCCTCAAGCGAGGACACTTGATAGAACCTGGGTGGATAGCGCAGTCCGAGACGTGAATACTCATCAAAAATCTTCTCGTCCACCCGTCCGTCATCCTCAAGCATAAATGCATCGTAAGGATTAGCTACAATAAGGACGTTGAAGACCCTTCGCTGCATCAAATCCACGAACTTGGTGTCGGTCAGCACCAATGGCTGCCTGTTGTTGTCTATATTCATAACTATGTCTGTTTCTTATAAATTCTCCATCCTATAGCCGCCACTGCAACGGAGACGATCGGGCTCATTATATTGAAGACGCAATAAGGCAGATAAGTGAGTGTTGGTACTCCCAGCACCGCCGCCTGTGTCATTCCGCATGTATTCCACGGTACGAGAACAGAGGTAACTGTAGCTGCATCCTCACACGTACGGCTAAGGAGACGTGGCTCATATCCCTTGTGCTTATAAGCCTGTTTATACATGTCAGCGGTCAGGACTATTGATATAAACTGGTCACCTGTGACAATATTCATAAACAACCCTGTGCTGGCTGTAGCCCCCACAAGCCCGGTTCTTCCACCGATCATTCTCAGTATTTGCCTGGTGATACTCTCCACCATCCTGCTTGCCACCATAACACTACCGAAAAGCATGGCTGATATAATCAGCCAGATTGTGTTCAACATCCCCGCCATACCGTTTGTAGAGACGAGGTCGTTTAGCATCTTGTCACCAGTGTCAACTGCCGTTGAGCCAAAAAACGTAGTGGCAAGCCCTTCGATTACAGCCAAAGCCCCGTCAAAATTATCGCCGGCAATTTCGATGAGTACATCCTGCTGGAACACCAAAGCAGATATGCCTGCCATTATTGCTGAGAGGAAGATAGTTATCAGCGACGGTACTTTTTTGGCTATCATTATGCCTGTGACAACCGGCACAATCAGCACCCAGGGAGTAATATGGAATTTTGCCGACAGCCCATCAGCAAATTGGCTTACATCCACTGCGTCGTGGGCATCGATAGAGAGTCCCGCCACAGTAAAGACGATGAGAGCGATGACGAATGACGGTATAGTGGTGTAAAGCATATACCTTATATGCTCAAATATATCCACCCCTACTGATGACGACGCCAGAATGGTTGTATCGCTGAGAGGTGAGAGTTTATCTCCGAAATAAGCTCCGGAGATGATTGCTCCTGCAGTCCAAGCCACAGACACTCCAAGTACCTGTCCGATTCCGAGTAGCGCCACTCCGATAGTGGCGATTGTGGTCCAGGAGCTACCAGAGAGCAGTGACACCAACGCGCAGATGACACAAGCACACAAAAGGAAAAACTTTGGCGACAGGATTTGTACACCATAATATATGAGTGTGGGTACGATGCCTCCAATCATCCAAGCGGCAGAGAGCATACCTACCACAAGCAGAAGTATAAGAGTCAGCGAAATCTCTCCAAAGGTCTTTTTAATCTGGCTCTCAATTTTCGTCCACGGCACCTTATATCGCAGCATTGCTATCGTCACACAGATACCTGTAGCGAAGATCAGCGCCACCTGGCTGCCTCCGTTAAGTGAGTCGGTATTGAAAATCACCAGGATAACAGCCAACAACCCTATAAGACTAAATATTGGAACCATTGCCACAAGAGGATGCGGCAATGGTTCATGTTGTTTATGTGTGCCTTGTTGTATGTCGCTCATGCAAATTGGATTATTTCTGCGAAGTTATACGGCTTCAGATCCGTGATGTTTCCTCTAAAACCATCCCATTACCTTTTCATCTACATACGCTTACCGCCTCCTTTGCTTTTTGTATTTCTAAAGCAACAAGTGTATCTCTCTCTTCGTTGGTCAAACTCATAGTAATACTATTTTATCGTGTTCAACATTTTTGTAATAAGGCAAAAATGACCATTGACGCCATTGGTGTTTAGTATAAATATGTGGATTTATTTCCTCGCCGATTTCCCACCCCATTTGTCTGAGAGGATATGTAAGGTCGTAGTCTTCTGCTGTGAGTTTATTTTTGTCAAGCAAAATCAGCAAATCCCAGTCGGAATTCTTACGAGCGTCACCACGAGCCCTTGAACCATAAAGTAACAAAGTGCTATCAGGTGGCAATGTAGTTCTTCCTACAGATTTAATTTTTTCAATAATTTCTTGTTGTCGCATCTTCTTATCCTGTTAGTATATTATGTAGCAATCGTAAATCATCACTATTATTTCTGCGAAGTTACGAATTTACGGAAACATATCAAAAAAATATGTGAAAATTTTGTTGGTTACAAAAAAACTTGTAAATTTGCAATCGACTCAGTTAGCCCAATCAGGGTGAGTGGGTTATCTTATTGGTAAAGGACGTTTACGAACGTTATCTTCAACCCTTGAATCTCGCAAATTCTAAGTAGCAGAAGAAACGCAACCGGAACGTCTGCGTTGGGTGTATTATACCCAGTCCGCAATACACATTATAACATTGTATCTTACATTTAATGTGTCAACGGGACTCTCTATGTATAATATCCGCCGGCGTGGGCTGACTCGAGTTGCTTATCCTGCTACAAGGCAATGCGAGAGCCCAAGGGTTGGATAAGCGAGAAGTAGAGACTCCCACGTCTTTTTCATTCCTTATGTCTAATCGCTGAACCGGGGTGCGCAGCAGTAAAACTCTTATAGCTATGAAAAAGATTATAGTTTTATTGTTGTCTGTATTTATCGTAATAATTCCCATCTTCGGACAGAATCCGTTGGAAAATGCCGTGGTTTCCTATCAGACGGAAGGGCTACAGTTGATGATAAAAATTGGTGGCATGCGACTTTCACTTGTAAGAAATGTGGACATCAATCCATATGGAAGTTTAAAGAAAATTAATCTAAATTTAAAGGTTCGTCATCAGACTTTTCTTTTAGGGGTTAAATCCCTTAAGAATTGTCTGATGAAGAACTGTTTTGACTATTAAAAGACATGACCAATGAAAAGATTAATATTGTTATACTTGTTCAGCATTACCTATATAATTGGAATCCAAGCTCAGGACTCTCGATATGTAGGCACCTGGAAGTGGCATTATGACTCCCCCTATGAGGATGGAGAAGAAGGAATGCCTCCTCGGGATGAATATATAAAAATAAATATAGAAGATGGAAGTGTATGGATTAGTATTAAAATGGAAGGGAAAGATGGTAATGGGCATCCTTTTGTAAGTCGAGAAGAAGCAGAAGATATAAGAGTGAATAGTGATGGTTCCATCTCTTTTAGACGATATATTTGTAAAAAAGAATATGACAACGATAAGCAACTTTATCTGACTGTTTGGGACTCTTATACTGTCCGTTATGCTGGAGGGAGACTTATTTCAAATGAAGAAGTCAATGAAGAATCATATTCAGCAAATGGAATTTTAGTCAAATCAGAATACCACAAAATGCCTCGGAAGAAAACATATTATAACGAAAAAGATAATTGGTAATCAATTATAGAAAATAATAATGAAGAAACTACTATTATTGCTAATGTTTGCTTTTGAATCTTGTAATCTCTTAGCACAGGATTGTAATTTGTGTGGTACTTGGATAGGAGTGTTTAGAGTATTTCTAGACGGTGACAACACAACTAAGAGGCTTTATATAGACATTAAAAAAACATATAGGGACAAATATGTTGTTAGGGTTAAAGAAGTATATACATATAATGACCAAAGCTCTAAAACATATTATTGGCATGAATGCATGGACGTAAACGCAAATAAAAACGTCATTACGTGGAAAAGTTTCAGTCATCAAATTGATGATAATGAGGATGGTGGCTACGAGAAATACTATTATGTATGCACGGCAAGAGTAGATAATGGAATATTGTACTTTAAACAAATGGTTGAAGGTTTTTATTATGGAAGAAATGGAGAAATAATAGGCGAATATAACCAACCGGCATATCCAACGAAAGAATTATATAAAGACGAAGATAACTGGTAACAAATATTTTTTGAGTTTATGAAAAGAACCTTAATAACGTCTATTTTTATTTGTTTGTCGTTCATAAATGTAATGACATTATGGTCTTTTAACTCCCATTCATTTACAGGAAAGAGAATCAATGTTTTCAGCGAAGTTAATGACGATTGGATTCTTATTGGCGAAGTTTCTTTGTCTAACTATAATTCTGGCTACGAACCAATCACTGCAAAATTGTATGTCAGAGAGATTGCTAAGGAACTTATCTATCGGGTAGAATATCAAGGAGCGTTTTATGCTACCAGATGGCATGATGATTCCAAAACATACCATGTAACAATAAACGGCAAGACATATAGATGCGATGTGCCTGTCAATTCTACAGAAAATGAAACGGAGAGTGGAAACTCCGCGAAATTCGTTGGTAAGTGGAAGTTAGGACATCTGGGATGGTATATGGATATATCTTTTAACAATGGCAGATATAGTTTTAATTTAAATCCCGACTTAATAGGAGAGATAGTAGAATTTCAAGAGACATCAAACGGCATCGTATTTACTTATGTAGAAAAGTTTGACAAGCGCCCCGAGTTGAACAGAAAAGGTTGGCGGTATTATTATGATGAACGAGACAACAAAGCAGACCCTGGCTATCCGACCAGCGGAAGATATGAATACGACAGAGAGGTAGTGTATTATACAGCTTCTATTGCCTTATCAGACAAAGCACCAGTCCGCAAAATGATAAAGATGCATACTTACTATTACTTGGGAACAGCATTAACCTATGCTGATACAGATACGGATTTTAATATGCCTGGTTTTACTACAGAACTAACAAAATATTGAACTATGAAGAAAATGATTATATTAACCCTTTGTCTACTTTGCGGTTTGTCAGTAGCAACTGCACAAAGTCAAGATCCGTGGGTAGGAACATGGACTTCTGAAAGCTACAAGGCATTAGACAGTGAATCAGAAGGACAAGAATACACTAATTATCGGTACGTTATTAGAATCTCAAAAAATGGAGATAATTATTTCGTGAGAGCCAAAACTATCAAAGTTGCAGACCCTGAATCAGCAATCTATAATGATGCTTATGGTATTAAAAATTCACAAGCCAAGATTGACGGTAATAGAATGCTGGTTGAATCTCGCAGGGAAAAGATTCCATTTTATGTAAATGGACGAGTCGATTCATATTCCAACACAACATCATATTTCGAATTAACGATTAACAACGGAACATTACATTGTTCTTTTTACAAATATGTAGTTGAGAGTTATGATAAGAATATGAGATATGAATACACTAACACATTTGGCTTACATGAACAATATCCCGGCCCATGTGTTGAACGCGATTTATTCAACGATGATTGGTAAACTTTTTCAGTACATAACAAGGAAAATAAAATAGGATTCAATTATGAGAAAATATCTATTAACAATTCTGCTTTCATTGCTATGTTTGATTAATGCAATGGCACAAGAACCCGCAATTTGTGGAGATTGGATAGGATTGTATAAAAGCGAAGCCATTTCAGATGATGTGGATAGTGATGGGAGTAAGTATCTAGTCCAAAAAGATTATAGGCGTTACATTAGAATTAAACTAATAGGTGACAATTACACTGTTAGAATGAAGACTAGGATTGCGGATGAGAGTTCTCCTTTCACATATTCTCCGGAATGCCAAATTATCGAGGCAAACGACAGAATTATCAAATGGAAAATGAATTTGGGACCTTCATACGATTGGAACCCATCAGACAGGCATAAAGGAATACCCATTGGCCATGCTGATTATTATGAATATTGTACTGTTGTGCTTTCTAATGGAACATTAAAATACTCTGAATATATGTTGACTATCTATTATGATAGACAAGGCCGAGAAATTGACAAACAAAAATGGTTTGAAAAAGATGGCCAGACTTTATATAAAGAAGACTCTGATTGGTAATAAGAAAAAAATCAAGCAATATGAAACAACTAATTATAATTTCTGTATTATTATTGTCATCACTTTCATCATACGCACAATACGATGATGAAATATATACCGTAAATATCACGGGAGCTCCGAGCATTACACTTGACTATATGCGCAATCCTGGAGATATGGATACGCATTCTTTCAATCAAGATAACAATCTGGGCACCTATTATCCTGACGACGATGGCGTAATTCGCATAGAATTGTCAAAAGGATACTATCAGTATTTAGTCCATTGGAATTCACACGGTCCACAAAACGGGAGTTTCTATATAAAAGATAGAAATGTATATTTTGAAATTCGTATGCTTCCTCCCTATTGCAATATAGATACGAAGAAAACTATTGAGAAAGCATACAGATGTTTGTCTAATAAGAAAAAGAAAGAAGCACGTGAGTTATTCTATATTGCGGCAGAGGCAGGAAATGCCGATGCGATGTTTGACTATGCACGAATATGCTGGAATGGTATAGGTGGCGGGAAAAACAAAAACCATGCTTACCATTATATAAATGAAGCATTAAAACATGGGCACCCATTAGCGGCTACCTATATAGAACATTTTAAAGATAAATACGTTTGGAAATGGTACTTATAAAGGCCTGTTTTATGATAACAGCATTAACCGCCATTTCTGATAGATTATCTATGGGGAAGCCGAAAACCATATAGAGTAGGCAATAAACTAAATAAGTGTTACTTATGGAGAACTTTAAATTATCTAATTTGCGCGAACTCTCCACAGAGGAGCAGTTAAACTTGAATGGTGGCTTCGGCTCGAATGCTTCCTGTTCATGCTCTGGATGCAGTTGCTCATGCAGTGAAAAGAGTCCTAAAGCAACTGTAGATGAGGTCACAGATGGTGCCAAAGAGGCTGTAAAGGATGCAAAGCGTTAATTCTTAAAAACAGTAACTCATGGATACTTTTAGATTGACCAATCTACGCGAGCTCTCAACAGAGGAGCAGCTGCGTATTAATGGAGGCATGGATTCCACTGGTTGTAAAGCAGACTGTGGTGCTTGTACTTGTCCCTGTAAATGCAATAGCAAGAATCCTTCGAAGTCGGTAGGAGAAAGCAATGCAGATTCTGGCGACAATTCAGCCCTCGCCCAACGTAAAGTTACCGCTGCAATGCAGTCAATGTAAAGAATGCCTCGATTCCGTATTGTTTACCAGCATGAGCAAGAAGACTGTGGAGCAGCTTGCCTTGCAATGATTTTACGCTTTTATGGCTTCCAAGTAACATTGGAGGCTATAAAGGCTTTTTGTGGTAACATGAAAAACGGAATAACGATGCTGGGATTAAACCGTTCTGCAAAACGAATCGGCTTTGCAACGCAGGCAGTTCGGTTGAATGAAATGGAATTATTCAACTTAGAAGAAAGTCTATGCCCATTCATTGCATACTGGCGTCAAAATCATTTTGTAGTGGTTTACAAAATTTCTGCCCAGCATGTTTATGTTGCAGACCCCGCAATTGGTAGAATCCGATACAACAAAAGAGAGTTTCTGGATGGCTTTGCATTATCAGAAACCTCCGATGGCTTTGTTTTGCTATTAAAGCCAGAAAACATAAAAAAGGAGACAATACAAGAAGAACAACGAATTGGTATTAACCTACAAGATTACATTAAACCTCGGTGGAAGGAGTTAACGTGGACTGTAGTCTCTTTATTAATTCTTTCTGCTATTGGCCTTATCTTTCCTTTTCTTACTCAGGCAGTAGTAGATAAAGGTATAGCAGAAAAAAGCCCAAGTATCCTGTTGGTTATTTTATGTGCCACGCTTTCATTAACCATAGGACGCGCTCTTTTTAGCTTTCTGCAATCGCGAATGACCTTAGTCGCAGGGACACTAATTGATATAGAATTAGCCAATAATCTTTTGGTGAGACTGTCGGCTTTGCCTATGAAATTCTTTGCAGCCCGTAAGGTTGGTGATATGATACAGCGTGTTTCGGACATTTCTCGAATAGGCGACTATTTCTCCTCACGTATAGCAGAAAGCATTCTTTCAACATTGATGTTCTGCATATATGCCGGAATCTTATTATATTTGTATCCGTTGCTATTTGTTGTATTTATGATAGGAGCAACCTTATATATATCGTACATCCTCCTATTCCTACGCCGTAGGAAGATTCTTGACTACGAATTCTTTGGTGCTGCTTCAAAATCCCAAGAAGAATTGATACAATACTTACGGGGCATGACTGAATTGAAATTAGCATGTGCAGAAGATGAGCGCCTGGGTATATGGAAGAAATATAGGTATGAACTTTTTAGCGTAAGCCGTCGAAGCCTTATGCTATCGCAAAAACAAGAATTAGGGAGTGTCTTTATTTTCCAAGTTGTAGATGCAATCACAATATACCTGATGGCAATAGCTGTGATTGACGGAAATACCACTTTGGGGTCGATGATGGCCGTTCAATATATTATTGGGAGCATGGAGAATCCTTTGCACATTGTTACAAGATTTATCCGAGATACGCAAAGTATGCAAATTGCTCTTACGCGTATCAATTATATAGCATCGTCAGAACCAGAGAAGAGCGGAAATACTCGGTTCTCCTCACATGACATCCCCCCTTCGATTAAAATAGACAACATAACATTTTCTTATGACATTGATGATAATAAACCAGCATTACTAAATGTAAATGTAATTATTCCATCTGGTAAAACGACTGCCTTAGTAGGGATGAGTGGAAGCGGAAAAACAACACTTCTAAAACTATTGCTTGGTTTCTATTCTCCCGATAATGGCTCTATTTATGTCAATAATGAAAGACTGTCTGATTTTGATTTGTCAGATTGGCGGAAGTGTATTGGAGCCGTTATGCAAGATGGATACATTTTTTCGGATACTATTACAAAGAATGTTGCTTTGGGTGATACTAATCCTTCAATTGAAAGGATTAAAGAAGCACTTCGAATATCGTGCGCAGACTTTGTCTTCGCATTACCCGTCGGATTAAACACCATCATTGGAGCTGAAGGAATGTCACTCAGTATGGGGCAACGACAACGTATTTTACTTGCAAGAGCTATTTATAAACGTCCATCTCTTTTTCTTTTAGATGAAGCTACAAATGCTTTGGATGCCATTAACGAACGGCATATATATGAAAACTTAAATTCTGAATTGAAGGGGAAAACTGTTGTAATAGCAGCGCATCGGTTGAGTACCATTAGCAATGCTGACCAAATACTTGTATTTGATGAGGGACGTATAGTTGAGAGCGGAATACATACGGAACTAATAGAAAAGAATGGCAAATATGCTGAGTTGGTGCGTAATCAGCGTTTCAATTAAGGACATTAAAAAGATAATCATATGACTACGAAACATGAAGCCCTGAATTATTTGAAGGAAAACTATCCTTTGGTAAAGATTGTCGATTTTGACACTCTTAGTAAGTTATTTTATGATGCGAGAGCACATATGCTATTCGTCGTCGGTGAAGAAGACCTACCTATCATTGCGGATTACCTACGTACTCACGACAAGGCTTTCCTAAACAAAGAATATCCACATTTCAGTGGCATTGATGGTATTATAGAACGTATAGATGACTTGCAAAACAAAGGCGTACTACTTCCTGGCCCAGTTGAACAACTAATCAGCACTGAACCAGACGAAGTATATAAACGAATTGAGTATAATATTGAAAACATATTGATGCGTAAATTCGTACTGGAAACCACACAGCAATGTAATTTCAGATGTCGCTATTGCCATAACACGCTCGAATCTGTATATCGCCATCATACTAAAAGCCAGATGATGTTTCCTGTTGCAAAAGCTGCGATAGACTTTTACAAGGATATGTATTTAAAATTCTACAGACGTCTACCTGATGAGAAAAAGGAATTGTTGCTTAAACATTTCAAGCCTTTTGTTGGGTTTTATGGGGGAGAACCGTCGCTTAACTGGAATCTGGTAAAAGAAGCATCAGATTATTTCTTGAATTGTGGTTGGGAGAATGATGGAATTAACCAGAAAGATTTAGAAATATCTATAAATACAAATCTATATATCCTAACAGATGACATGATGTCCTTCATATTGTCATATCAACCTCTCTTGTTTGTTTCTCTTGACGGGCCAAAAGAAGATAATGATCGAAATAGAATAACCGCTGACGGCAAGGGAACATTTGACAAGGTTTATTCTAACTTGATGCGAATAAAAGATGCAGATGAAAAATACTTTAAGGAAAAGATGTTGATATTATGTGTGGAAGCTGAGGGTAATGATAGTAAAGCAGTACATAACTTATTAGATAATCTTGGATGTCCTATAAGCTATTTAAAGGAACAACCATTTGGATGTCTTGAACGTGAGCCAGAGAAACAGGTCCAATATTATGATGAGAACGAAGAACGTATGATTAATTCGGTCATCGATAATTATAAACATCGCGCCTCTGAGAATGATCCCAACGCAATAGAAGAATTTTCTTCATTATATTTTCTGGAAGGAGTTGAAAGTGACACGCCCTACTATCGTCGTCCTATATCAATTAGTCTCACATGTCCGCTTTGTGTTGACAATATTATGATTGGAACTAAGGGGGAAATGCATCTATGCCATAAGACGGATGGCTCCTTGCCACTCGGAAATGTTTGTGAAGGTGGGTATGACATGAAAAAAATGTTCGAAGCCTATCAAAGCTATGGAGAGGCAACAAATTGTATAGAATGTCGTAGTTGTTGGGCGATGAATGTCTGTAGCTACTGCGCAGCCTTGCGTCTTGATGGTGGAAAATGGGTAAATCCCAAACATGAAGAATGTGATTTACAAAGAAGACGTGTCGAATATCTTCTTAAACTCTTTGTCGCGATGTATAAGTTAGACCCAACCATCTTGCCAAAACTAATGGAAAGGAAAAGGGATTTGAATATCTATAAGTCTATTGTTGATTTTAATTCTTTTGTCAATTTATAATGTCACATTATATGCAGAAAAAGAGTTCATATAAAGCCATTATCAAATATGCTGGATATGCTGTTATTATGATTATCCTGTTTTCTGCATTCATCTATAGAAATACTCTGCGTTCTCAATTGTCAGAATTGATGCAAAAATGCATTTTATGTAACTTTGAAAATCGACATCATTGTAAATACTGCATGATGGGCCATCGGCAATGTTTTTTATGTGACAAGGTTCCTGTTGACTCAGATAAGTAGATTCGTTTTACATATATACAAATATTAACGCGATAGGTAAACTATAAGAAAAATCAATTATGAGAAAAGTATTATTAGTAAGTTTATTGTCATTAATGAGTTTTATAACGACAATGGCACAACAATCCGCGATATGTGGGGATTGGATAGGTATTGCTCATGAAGCTGCATTTAAAGAGCATCCAGAAACTGGAAATATGATGAGAGTTGATGAAAAGTTGTATATTCGTATCAAACAGATTGATGGGAAGTTTCAAGTGAGGATGAAAACACGAATTGCTGACGAAAGTAGGCCTTTTAATTATCTGCCAGAATGTAAAGTGATTTTTGTGAATGACAATGTTGTAAAGTGGTCTCAAGACTGGGGGGGCAATAATGAAGGTAATTTAGGAAAAGAACAAGGTATTGTTGTGGGCAGGGACTCACAAATTGCATATTATACAGCTGTATTAACTGATGGCGTGTTACGTCTTTCAGAAAAATATATTATCACCTATTATGACAGGCAAGGGCGAGTTATTACATCTAAAGATTTCCCTTCTAGTTATTCTAAGGGTGTCACTTTGTACAAAGAAGAGTCTGATTGGTAAACATTTAACTATTCAATGATGAGAAAAGTATTATTAGCAAGTATGTTGTCCCTGCTTTGTTTGACAACAGCAATGGCTCAAAGACTCGCAATTTGCGGGGACTGGGTAGGAGTTTTTGAGAGTTTTAATATTTTCGACTCCAATGGAGACAGACATAGAGTTGATGCTAATTATAAACGGTATATTCGGATAAAGTTTATAGATGGCCAATACACCGTTAGGATGAAAACAAGAATAGCAGATAACACAGAACCTTTCAATTATTGGTCAGAATGTCAAATAATAGAAGCTGACAACAGACAGATTAAATTGAAAATGGATTTAGGCCCTGAATAGGATTGGTCTTCAGACTCAAGACATAAAGGAATACAAATTGGTCATGCCGATTATAATATGTTTAACACAGAACGCTATTAAATGGAACATTAAAGTATTCTGAGTATATGTTGACCACATATTTTGACAGATTTGGTAGAGAAATAGACAGAGAGTACACATATGACAAAGAGCATTTGTTATACAAAGATGAAGATGATTGGTAACGTTTGAATAACAAAGTTAAGAATAACCTATACAAAAACAAATTAACATGAAAACATTAATATCAATTATTGTGCTATTGTTATCAACAATCACAGCTCAAGGACAATACGCTAATAACACATATACAGTAAATATCCCTGGAGTTTCGAGTATTATATTATTTTATCCAAGTGACTATGATGCTTCCAGATCATCTTCAGAAGCAGGTCCCTTTGACGGTGCAAATATTATGGGTACATATTATTCCGATATAGATGGCGTAATACGCATAGAACTCACAAAAGGGTATTATGAATATATAACAGAAAAAAACGGAATGAATGGAAGTTTTTTAATATCCGACCGCAACGTATATTTTAATATTTTAGAACTTCCCCCACTTTTTAGTATTGACACAGGGAAAGTACTTTCTCAAGCATATCAATATCTGTCTAACAAGCAGAAAAAGAGAGCACGAGAATTATTTCAAATAGCAGCTGATGCCGGTAATGTGAAAGCTATGTTTACCTATGCACGAATGTGTTACAACGGAATGGGAGGTGGAAAAAACAAGAATAATGCTTATCACTGTATAGTAGAAGCACAGAAACACGGTGATTCTATAGCTTCTTATTTCCTTGAAAACTTTAAGGACAAGAGGATTTGGAAATGGCATCTATAAACAGTTTTGCATAATGTATGCTTTAAATACAAAAGAATGAATGAAGACTGTTTGATTGCTTCGGGAATTCGTGTGGTAATTCCTATGCTTTTGCCCTTGCTGGGCGATGGTTTATCTTTACACTATTACCCTGAGGTGTCCTGAGGGCTTAGAAAGCATTAGCCTTTCAGGCAGCTGAACACGAAATAATACAAGATTCCCGAAACAATGCCGAGGGTTAGACATTATCCCACCTGTAGCAATAGGGTTCAAGTATTTTGTGATTAATCTGTAACTCAGAAGCTGTTTTGCGCCAATCATTTATGGCGTCACGAACCTCGTCAATTATCTCAGTTGCGACCTCCCTCTCAAGCATATAGTATTCGCTTGCAGCGAGTAAGACATTTATGTCCGACTCTTCAGTGTATGCATCGATGAGCAAACACTGGTTAGATTTAGCCCCCGGATTGATGTCATAGGCAGGAGAGAGTGTCCAGCCTTTCGGGGTAAGCAGGAAGCCGTGATTGCGAAAGTGGTCATCAGTGTTGCCGAACATGATGTTGAATGCCACTCTTCTATATAGTTCTCTGAGATTTTGGTGTACACCAGTGCAACCATGAAGTATGAAATCCACTATATCCAGATAACCATTGCCAGTGTTGCATCCAGCTCCATCGTCAAGCCCAAGCAACGACATAGCTGAAGCAAAATGGATTCGATGTCCATCCTTTGTCCTGTCAAAACGCTCAGAGAGCAAAAGGTCGCGGTCTTTTGCAATCTTAACGGTTCGTGTCTTTGCCACCTTAATCCCGGCTTTGGCCGCAAGTTGATGAGAGAAATGTTCAATGAGCTCTGTATTCTCAAGGTCCTTTTTTGACGGAAATTTAGCCACATACAGTTTGCCATCGGTATCAACAATATTAGCCTTGGGACGCGCACCATCGAGCGAGGTTCCCGGGTCAATCAGCTGATCAAGCCACCGTTGTTGAGGCAATTCGTTTCGTTCCTCCGCCAACTCGATCTCGTGACAGGCCTCACACAATCACGCAGACTCTCAATTGGAGGGACATGGTGTTTCGTACTTGCGTTGATGTAGCTATCGCTGTTTTCCTCTTTGTAACGTATGCCGCCCATACGAGTGAAGTCCTCAATACCGATAAGGTAGTCAAAGTCAGTGAGCATACGTTTCGGCCTCCTTTCTGCTTGTGCAGTCAGCCGCTCTCTGCGGTCAAGCAACAAACCTCCCCAACGGTCAGGGAAAGAATCCTTGATGAAGCCGAAAACATTATCACTGCCGCGTGGATGCTGCAACGAGGGGACATTCATAAGATCACCGCTTAGAAGAATGCCGCCATACTGTTTCAGCCAGTCATTCGAAAACTCAAAGAAAAAATGGTCTTTGCCACGAACGTGTTCGTAGCCTAATATTCCTATTTCCATCGGGGAAGAGAGGAAATCAAAATCCGCACAAACTATTATTCTTTTCATCGATTATTTAGAAAGGCCATACAAACAGTACATTTACATAAGTATATACCCATCCACTTTCTTTATCATTCTATGGTTTACTTCCTTAGTAATTCTGCATCCTGAAGCTGTCTGCCAAGGGGGTCATCGGCAGCAAGCAGGACGATGTCGTATTCCAAATTAAGTGCAAAGAGTACGCGCACATAAATCCCCATGGATACCGTCGGGTCGCCATGCTCCACCTTTGAGACCGTCAGACATTTCACAGTTGCCCTGTCCGCTATGTCCTGCATAGAAAGATGCCGGCGCTTTCAAGCCAGCATTATCTGCTCACCCATTATCTTCACTTTCTGGCTCAATGCTCTTGGCATCGTTTTACCGAATGTATTTTCCCCCATAATTGTATCTTATTGTGTGCAAAATTACATAAAAATGTTTAATATAACAAACATTATTTGAAAATAATTGGGACGTAATCGTAATTACTAACCGAAGAGGCGTCCGAGCATACCGAGCACGTTGCGAACGCTGTCTTTGTCAGGAACCGGTATGTTCAATGTGGCCGCACCGGTTTTCTCATCTGTTTTGACAATTGTGTTGAGCAGCTCTTCTGTGGATTCAGGCGATTTCAAGGTCTCCGCCAAAGAGGTAAAGAAGGAGACTCCTTGCGTTATGAGGTGTTTCGTATCCGGTTTACCGCCGTCCATCGGTTCTGTCTTATTGGCAGGAGCGTCCTCCTGTTCCGTTTTTTGCTCCGGCTCACCCTGTTCAGGGTCAGGTGTGGTGTCATCTGTCTCGGATGGTTTGAACGGCAATTCCGGTTGGCTGCCCGTCTCAGAAGTCTCGGTCTTCTCAATATCCTGCTCGTTGACGGTTGCAGGCTTGGCCTTTTCCTCGCTGTCATCAATCATATCGTCCAGCGTCTCCATCATCTCGTCGAGCTTGCTCTTATCTCCAGTAAATATAGTGTCAACCCCATTGTCGAGCACCCCCTCAAACATCGCTGATTTAAACCTCAACGTATCAAGCATCCGCTCCTCAATAGTATCTGTGGCCACGAGATTTATGACCTGCACATTGCGCTCCTGACCAATCCTATATACTCTGGCGATGCGCTGCTCCAGTATAGCCGGATTCCATGGCAGGTCTATGTTTATCACAGTCGCGGCAGCTTGCAGGTTCAAGCCGGTACTACCTGCGTCGGTAGATAGGAATACCCGGCAATCCGGATTGTCGGCAAAGCTGTCAATCAGCTCTTTCCTCTTCTTTGACGGCACAGCTCCGTGAAGGTTAGCAAAGCCAATACCAGACTTGTCCAATTCGTTTGCAATAAGTCTGGTCATCCGCTCCCATTGGCTGAACACCACCACTTTCTCCTCATCGTTGGTAGAAACCAGGTCATTAATAATATTCATCACCTCATCCACCTTCGTGTCATAGCGTGATTTCTGATCCAGAATAAACGTGCTGTCGCACAGCATTCTCATCTGCGACAGGCACAGAATCAGACGTGTGCGGTCGGCCTCCGGCAGGAATCTGAGGCGCTTCCATTTCTGAAGGATCCGGCTGACAATTGATTTCAGCTCGTCGTGCATATCCATCTGAGTGTCAGTCATCGGCACATACAAAATCTTGTCCTGTCTTGAAGGCAGCTGAAGTCTCACCTGTTTCTTTGTCCTGCGAATCAACCTTGACTTTATAGTCTCGCCTACCTGATTAAGGTTCTTGTATGCAATCAGCTTTCCTATGTCGTTGGTCTCTATGTGTTCATTCTTGAATTTGTAGAACGGTCCCAGACAATACTGGTCAGCGAGCTGCATGACAGAGTACAGCTCCTCGAGTCTGTTCTCCAAGGGCGTTCCTGAGAGAATCACGGAGTAACGCGAATTTATTTTCCTTGCCGCCTGAGCGATTTGTGTCTTCCAGTTTTTAAGCCGTTGCACCTCGTCCATGATCAGCATGTCAACATCCATACCTCCAAGAATCTTGACATCGTTGCACACTGCGTTATACGACACGATCTTGTAGGCGAACTGAACCGACGGAGAGTATTGGCTTTTACGTTTAAGATGGTTACCCTCGACAACGAGGACCTCCTTGCCCGTGAACCGCTCTATCTCGCGTTTCCATTGATACTTGAGTGATGTGGGACAAACCACAAGCACAGACTCAACATATCCGTATTTTTGGAACATCTCAGCCGCAGTTATAGCCTGTATGGTTTTACCCAGTCCCATTTCGTCGGCTATTACGGCTTTTCCCTGAGTGAAAGCAAAGCGTACACCTTCTTTCTGGTAAGGATACAGCGATGTGTTCTTCAGTATGGCATCCAATTCCGAGTCTTTAAGACTGCTTTCAATCGCCTTTCGTTCTTTTTGCTCTCTTCGCTCTATTATAAAGTCCAACGCATCTCGATAGAAACGGAAATTCGGGTCTATGGCCAGGGCTTCGCTCATCAGCTCAGGATAAAGGTCGAACGCAGATTCGGACATCACGCCGTTGTCGTCAAAATATTTTTCCTGTAGTCTTCTGAATTCCTCCCTGTGCTCTGATCCTACACGAATTCTGACCTGACGATCTCCTTTGTATGAAAGGTAAACAGAAGAATAAGCAGGCAGCGCACGGCGCACCCTAAATTTCTTCTGACCGGAAAGCCACAATTTCACTTTCTCTATATGCTTGCATGTACCTAACTGAGAAGTTTTGAAATCCTGACATGAGCAGAAGTTCCATGGGCTAAGATGACCTCTGTAAACAACCTTATACTTGTTTCTGGTCATAGGATTGCTGACCACGTATTCACCAGGAAGCTCGCTGTCATCTACAGGATAGCATCCCATAGGCTCTTCGGCCGCAATCTGCTGCCGCAGTTTTATCTGCCATTCCTCGAGGCCCATTTTCTCCGGCTTGTAGATCCATGACAATTTGGGCTTATGCGCCTTACTACTTCTTCTGGCTTTTCTTTTAGTGGCCGAGTTCTTTTTAGTTGTTGAACTTCTTTTCTTATAACTGGTGTTCATAATTCTAAATTATACTGCACGTCGGGTCAAAGTTCCTTAGGGTGATTCAAAAAATTCGTTTTTGATTATATCAGAAAATCACTTGTCTTTGCGGGCACATACAAAATAATAAATGTTTATCAACCTTATGCCTTTTCGATTTTGCAGGTGTGGGATTTGGACTTGGTGTCGTAGTTGATGCCGACAAGGAGGATGTCGGTGGTGTATTCGTTGACTTTGGAGATGTAGTCGCGTGAGCGGATTTGAGATATCGCCGCCTCTGGGGTAGCGTCTTTCTTCAGCTCTATGATGAGAGCCGGTTTGCTGACGTTTTTGCGGGGAATCAGGACGATGTCGGCAAATCCTTTGCCGGATGGGTACTCACGGTGAATGACATAGTCGTTACGAGCATAATAGTATGCGAGGCTCAAGACGCAGGAGAGGGAGTTCTCGTCGTTGTAGGAGAGGATGCTCGTGTGCTCGTCGTGAGCAGCCTCGATTGCGGCGTTC
>JAZUMZ010000086.1:0-6393 GCA_045603885.1 Bacteroidaceae bacterium
CTCACCGCGAGAGCCTTCAGAAAATTGACCGACAGATAGCCCAGCTGCAGGGTCAGAATCGCAGGGCATTTCTGCAGAGTTTCTTCCTCGAATACGTCGGACGCATTCTCCAGAGTTTTGAGGTGTTCTTTTTCCTGATGCTCTTCGGTTACGGCGCAGAGCAGACGGTTGTCGGCTACCTATACGCATTCTGCATAGCCTTCCTGATTCTTGTCTTCACCTCTCTCTTTGCCAATCTCATTGGTTTTGTTCCCTTGCAACTTGGCGGGCGAGAGGGTGGCTTTGCCCTTTCCGTCGCAGCTTTGGGAATGACGGCAGAACTTGGGCTCTTTATCAGTTTGATTTGCCGGGTGCGTGAAATTATCTGGGCTACTATCGGCCTGTTTTTAATGAGAATCATCCATAACAAATAAATACGGAACATTATGAAACAAACAAGCGTAAAGCCCGCAGAGGGTAAACTGGGAATTCTGATTGTCGGCAACGGCGCTGTGGCAACAACTTTTATGGCAGGTGTGATGATGGCTCGCCGAGGACTTGGCAAGCCCATCGGTTCCATGACACAATACGACAAGATACGTGTAGGACGTGGAACTGAAAAACGCTACCTCCATTATAAGGACATCGTACCAATGGCATCGCTCGACGACATCGTGTTTGGCTGCTGGGATGTCTATCCACAAAATGCCTATCAGGCAGCCGTCTATGCCGACGTGCTGAAGCGCGAGGACATTGATCCTGTGCATGAGGAAATGGAGCAGATAATCCCCATGAAAGCAGCCTTTGACAAGAACTACGCTAAACGGTTAGACGGCGACAATGTAAAGAAGTGCAGCAACCGTTGGGAGATGGTGGAACAATTGCGCGAGGACATTAGGCAGTTCAAGAGCGAAAAGGGGTGCGAGCGCGTCGTGGTGTTGTGGGCTGCATCTACCGAGATCTACGTGCCTGTGGATGAGCGGGTGCACTATCATCTGACTGATCTGGAAGAAGCCATGAGGGCTGATGACCGTGAGCATATTGCCCCCTCCATGTGCTATGCCTACGCGGCACTCTCTGAAGGGTGTCCGTTCATCATGGGCGCTCCCAATACTACCATCGACATTCCTGCAATGTGGGAACTGGCAACAGAAACAAAGATGCCCATCGCTGGCAAGGACTTCAAAACTGGTCAGACGCTGGTCAAGAGCGGCTTTGCGCCAATCATCGGTACGCGATGCCTGGGTCTTGAAGGCTGGTTTTCCACCAATATACTCGGCAATCGTGACGGTCTGGTACTCGACGAGCCTCAGAACTTCCGGACGAAGGAAGTTTGCAAGCTCTCCTCGCTGGAAACCATACTGAAAGCAGACGAACAGCCCGACCTGTATAGTGACTACTACCACAAGGTGCGCATCAACTACTATCCCCCTCGCAACGACCGTAAGGAGTCGTGGGACAATATCGATATCCGTGGTTGGATGGGCTATCCGATGCAGATTAAGATCAACTTCCTCTGCCGCGACAGCATTCTGGCGGCACCTGTCTGCCTCGATCTCTGTCTGCTTATTGACCTTGCCCAACGCGCTGGCCGTTACGGCATACAGCGTTTCCTCTCTTTCTTCCTGAAAAGTCCGATGCATGACTATACTCGTGGCGAGGAGGCCGTGAACCATCTCTATGAGCAGCACACAATGCTGAAGAATGCCATCCGCGAAATGGGAGGATATGAACCCGATGAGGAGTTGGACTAAGTATATCATTTCCCCCTTGTTTCTGCTGTTGTGCCTGCCTTTGCAGGCGCAGCAGCAGATAACCGGCGTGGTCGTCGATGCTGAGACAGGTGAAGTCATACCGATGGCGAGCCTCATTTATAAAGGACACAACGTAGCCAAAGTTGCCGATGCCGACGGGCGATTCTCCATCGCCCGCCATGAGGGATGGAACCTGACCGTGAGTTCTATAGGTTACAAGGAGCGTATCATCCGCATCAGTGCTAAGACCAAGGACTACCAGAAGATAACCCTGAAGCCTGATAGGCAGCAGTTGGAGGAAGTCACCGTGAAATCGAAGCGCCACCGCTACAGCCGCAAGGACAACCCAGCGGTGGAACTGATGCGCAAGGTGATTGCTGCAAAAAAACTGACCGACCTCAAAACGCACGACTTCTATGAATACCACAAGTATCAGAAACTGACAATGGCACTGAACGACCTGTCTCCCGAGCAATTGGAGAAAAAGCCGTTTACCAACCACACATGGTTGTTGGATCAAGTGGAAAAGAGTCAGTACAATGATAAACTTGTCTTGCCCCTAAGTGTCAACGAGACCGTTTCACAGCACATCTATCGCAAGTCGCCGCATGCCGAGAAGACCATCATACTGGGTGAGAATTCATCAGGTGTCAACGACCTCTTCGAGACAGGAGAAATCATCGATGTGGCAGCAAAGGATATCTTTACGGATGTTAATCTTTATGATGACCAAATCCGGCTGTTGCAATATCCTTTCACGTCGCCCATCGGCAAGGATGCCATCTCTTTCTACCGTTACTATATTGAGGACACGCTGGCGATTGGGCGCGACTCTGTCATCCACCTCCATTTCCTGCCTAACAACCAACAGGACTTCGGCTTCCGCGGTGAACTCTTTGTGCTGAAGGATTCCACCTACCACGTGCGCCGCTGCGAACTGACGTTGCCGAAGAAAAGCGACGTGAACTTTGTGGAAAACCTGCATGTCAGTCAAGAATTCGAGCAACTGCTCACGGGCGAATGGGTACTGACGAAAGACGACATGATTGTTGAACTGACAGTAGCCAAGTTCCTGCAAAAAGCCATCGCCATCCGAACCACCCGGCTGACGGACTATAGCTTTGCGGAACTGCCCAAGAGTCTTTTCAAAGGGAAACGACCAGAGGTGAAGGAGGCCGACGCGCCCATGCGCAGCGATGCCTTCTGGGCGCAGTACCGACAGGTGGAGCTGACCAAAGGCGAGAGCGGCATGGACAAATACCTGAAGAACATCGGCGAAATCAAAGGATTCAAATATATCATGTTCGGACTGAGGGCACTCATCGAGAACTTCGTGGAGACCGGCTCGCCCAGCAAGGTGGACATTGGCCCCGTAAACACGCTGCTGACCCATAACTACATCGACGGCTATCGCATACGCGGCAGTGCGCAGACCACTGCCAACCTCCATCCGCAACTGTTTCTGAAGGGCTACGTGGCACATGGCTTCGACAGCAAGAAGAACTACTACGATACCGAAGTCATCTGGTCAATGAACAAGAAGGAATATCTGCCGCGTGAGTTCCCCAAGCGCACCCTGTCGTTTCAGAGTACATACGATATAGGCTCAGCCAGTGATAAGTTTGTGCCGACAGACAAAGACAACTTCCTCACGGCTTTCAAGTGGGCAACAGTAGACAAAATGATGTTCTACAACCGGCAGAAAATCACATTCGAGTATGAGGCTGACTGGGCGTGGAAAACTACTCTTGGCGTCAAGGCCGAAGAGACTGAGGCTGCTGGCGCTCTGCACTATATGCCGGTAGCCGGGGAAGAGACACGGAAAATACGCACTACGGAGCTGCACGCCGAAGTGCGTTATGCCCCTGGTGAGACTTATGTCAACACCAAGCAGCGCCGCATGACTATCAATCTTGACGCACCAACGTTCATCCTGGGCCATACCATGGGTGTAAAAGGACTCCTCGGTGGTGACTACAACTATAATTTCACCGAGATGCGCATCTACAAGCGTTTCTGGATGAACAGCTGGGGCAAGGTAGACTGCTATCTTCGAGGCGGCATCCAGTGGAACAAGGTGCCGTTCCCGTTACTCGCTACCCCTGCAGCCAATCTGTCATATCTGATTGAAGACGAAACCTTCAGCCTCGTCAACGATATGGAGTTCCTCAATGACCGCTACTGTTCACTCATGCTGTCATGGGACTTCAATGGCAAACTCCTCAACCGCCTGCCTCTTGTCCGAAGGCTGAAGTGGCGCGAGTTCATCGGGATAAACATGCTCTGGGGAACCCTAACCGACAAGAACAACCCCATGCTGACTGCAAACGCAGCCGACCCCGTGCTAATGCTGTTGCCAGACGGCTGCCACATAATGGACTCTAAACGGCCTTACGTCGAGGTTGTCGTTGGTATCCACAATATTTTCAAACTGCTGCACGTAGAGTACGTGCGACGTCTGAACTACAACGATTTGCCTACCGCGAAAAAGTGGGGCATACGCTACACCATGCGACTGACATTCTAAAGTTAAAGCTATATGAAACAAGACATCAAGCAGACTTACAAATCGAACGACACCGAGGAGTGGCTCGACCGTGTATTCAACCGCCCGATAGGTTATCTGTGGGCAAAGCTCTTCGAGCGCTTGGGCGTTCATCCCAACACAGTCACCGTGCTCAGCATCATCATCGGCATTACATCTGCCTTCTTCTTCGCTCACGGGTCGTGGCGGACAGAGGGTAGCCAAGGGGTGCTGCTCAACATCATCGGCATTCTACTCATGATGTGGGCAAACTTCTACGACTCTGCCGACGGACAACTGGCACGCATGACGGGCAAAAAGACTCAACTGGGACGCATCCTCGACGGTGCTGCAAGTATCATCATCTTTGTAACGGTCTATTGCGCAATGGTGTGGCGTTGCTACCAGCACCACACGATGGAGTTCCAATGGATGGGTATCGAGGACACTGAACGAAATGCTGTCATCTACACCGTACTACTCTTCTGCGCAGCACTTTTCAGCGGTTTTATCTGCCATAGCGGGCAATGCCGTTTGGCTGACTACTACCGGCAAATACATCTGTTCTTCCTGAAGGGCGACGAAAGAGCGGAATTCTCAACATCCGCACATCAACAGCAGTTGTACGATACCATGCCTTGGCGCGGCCACCTAATAGAAAAGACCTTCCTCAAGACATACGTCAAATACACCCGTCAGCAGGAGAGAGCTACGCCTGTCTTTCAGCGACTCATGATTCAGCTCAGGCAACAGTATGGCTCTGAAGGACGTGTGCCGCAGCAGTTTCGTGATGAATTCCGCCGTCGCTCACTTCCATTGATGCCGTTCACCAACATCCTCACCTTCAACACGCGTGCCATAGCCCTCTATCTATGCTGTCTTATCGATCTGCCATGGCTCTACTTCGTGTTCGAGATAGTCGTGATGTCGGTCCTCTGCGACTATATGCGTCACAAGCATGAAAGAATGTGCAATCAATTGACCGAAAGAATAGTAGTTACAAATTGGAAGCAGAAAAGAGGACTTTGTAAAGAAATATAAAAGACCGATATCCAAATTCGGGAACACCACGGGAACACACGTACCCTTATTTAAACGTATTTAGACGTGCTCAGAATTTGAGGTTGATTTTATAATGCACTGGTATTCAATAAAATACAATACTCACAAATAATCATAAAAATCCACTTTTTACGACTGATAATCAATTGAGTTTCGCTAGCAAATATTTGGAGATTCTGAGCAGGAAAGAGACATATCCCCAAAGAATTAAAAACCAGATTGGTAATTTGTCAATCTGGTTTTTTGAATGAGGTAGCTTAGCGTTTCTCGCCATATACCCTCTCGCACACCTCGTCAATGCCATCTTTGAGGATGACGGAATCCATCGTGTGAATGAGTGGGGCATACTTGCGGTCTTGCTTTAAGACTGGCTTGATGATGTAGTACTCCTTGACAACGGTTTCAAGTTGGGACTGTCTGTACCATGAGGCAGCAGCAAGAACAAGAGAGCACAGGGCTATGGTATAAGCGAAGCACTTCCACCATGAGGTCACTATGTCACTCCAGACGTGACTCCAGAGTTGGTGCAGTCGGCGATGTTTTGTGGGTTTCTTTTCGGTTGCTTCAGAAGGATGGTTTGGAGCAGCATCGAGTTCATTCTCAGGCACCTTGTACACCGTGTCTTTCCCAAAGGTTATTGCCTTTCCTTGTGGTGTGCTGGTTGGGGATGGAGCATAGGAAAGTCGTGATATGGTTTCTTTGCCGAAAGCCTGCATCCACTTGGCCCATTCTTCATGAGCAATTGTCATAGCGGTCTGGTTATTTTCCATATGCACGGAACTGTCGAATAGAGCCTGAATATGGACAGGCGAACTTTCAACAGCATTTTGCAGAGCTTTCTCAACATGCTCCTTCAAGGCATTAGCCAACCTGACGTAATCAATGGATAGTTGGTCTGGCGGTTGGTTTGATGTTCTTTGCATCTGGGCGAATGACTGCGGTTGACTTTGGTCGGACTCCTTTATTGACGCAACTCGCTCAACAGTCACTTCGCCGTCCTTTTCATTATAGGTCATCTTGATTCCATGAAGTCGGAGGCCAAGCGGTCTTAGGAAGACAACACTTAGCTACAAC
>JAZUMZ010000087.1:0-11912 GCA_045603885.1 Bacteroidaceae bacterium
AGAAGGAGTCGTCGTCAGACATAGTGTCATAATCCTCGTCGGAGGAAGACTCATAGTCATCCGACATGTTGTCATCGTCAGCCCCCTCCTCAAGCGCGGAGTTTTCATTCAGCTCGTTCTCAACCCGCTGCATAAGCTCCTCGTCGCCCAACTCCAGCAACTGAGAGTCGAGCAACTGCTGCTGGCTGACTCGCAATACTGTCTCCGCAGTCGCCGTCTGACTTATATGTGTGCGCTGGCGCTCGTCCATGTATTATTCCTCGTCCAGGGTCTCAGCGTACTCAAACTCAGCCTGAACCACCAAGAGGATCTCATCATGCTCGAACTCGCCGATTTTCTCCTTCTTGGCTTTCTTGATTACATAATCCACGACATCGTCGAGATCCACATCCACATAGCCGTCTTTATCTGGCTGTGCGTCGAAGACGCCGCTTGTGGAGTAGAACTCGATAATCACGTCGAGGAAGTAGTACAGCTCATCATCGCTGAATTTCTCCTTCAGCTCCTGAGGGAGATAATTGCGTATGAACTCTATCTCGCGCGCATCCTCCTCAGCCTCGAGAAGAATCTCATCATCAATTGCACTCATAGTATGAATTTGATTTACTCAACTTACAGAAGTTATCGCTTCGCTCGAAGTTATCGGAGTTAACTTCATAGATATACAACTAGCAAAACTTGAATAATTTACAAAATTGCCTGGAGTTTTTCCTCGTAAGCTGACTTAGGCATTGCGCCGACAACCTTATCTACGACCTGTCCGTCCTTGATAAACAAGACAGTAGGTATGTTGCGGATACCGAACTGAGCAGCCAGCTCGTCCTCCTCCTCAACGTCCACCTTGCCTACGACGGCACGGCCCTCATACTCGTTTGCCAGCTCCTCAATCACAGGAGCCACACGGCGGCAGGGTCCACACCATGTTGCCCAGAAATCCACAACTACCGGCTTCCCGGAATTAACAATCTCATCGAAATTTGCCTTTGTAATGATCATAATAAATATATTTTTATTTGTTTTTTCCAATTTATAAGGGCAAAATACATGCCAGTCCTTTTATTCTGCAAAGTTAGCACTTTTTCAGATAAATGCCACAAAAAAGACAAAAAGTTGAACAAAAATGTGTAACTTTGCATACTCAAAGCTATTGTTTGTAATAAAATGAGAATAACAGTAAAGATTGGAAGCAACGTGCTGACCCGTAAAGACGGCTCTCTCGATGTCACCCGCATGTCAGCCATCGTTGACCAGGTGGCGTCCTTGCGCAAACAAGGCATCGAGGTGCTTATGGTGTCGTCGGGCGCCGTGGCCTCCGGCAGGAGCGAGTTGAAAGGTGTGGTGAGCGGCAAGATGGATGCCGTGGAGCAGAGACAGCTCTACTCTGCTGTAGGTCAGGCAAAGCTCATCAACAGATATTACGAGATGTTCCGCGACCACGGCATTGCCGTTGGTCAGGTGCTGACGATGAAAGAGAACTTCTCCACCCGCAGGCACTATCTCAACCAGCGTGCGTGCATCAGCGTGATGCTGGAGAACGGTGTCATACCGATTATCAACGAGAACGACACGATTTCTGTCACAGAGCTTATGTTCACCGACAACGACGAATTGTCAGGCCTCATTGCCACGATGACAGACAGCGACGCACTGGTGATACTCTCCAACATCGACGGGCTCTACACTGGCAACCCCTCCGACCCTGAGGCACAGCTCATAAGAGAGGTCGAGCCAGGCAAAGACATCACCCGGTATATCAGCGCCGTGAAGTCGGGATTCGGACGTGGAGGTATGCAGACCAAAAGCAACATAGCCTGCAAGGTGGCGCAGGAAGGCATCAAAGTCATCATCGCCAACGGCAAGCGTGAGAACATCCTGCTTGACCTTCTGCCCGTCATCGAGGGCACGGATGCTGCATCATCGGTTCCATGCACTGAGTTTATCGCTTCCTCCAACGACGTGTCGAGCATAAAGAAATGGATTGCCCACAGCGACGGATTCGCCAAGGGGGGCATACACCTCAACCAAGGCGCCTCCGACAAGATTACAGGTGACCAGGCCGCAAGCATCCTGCCCGTTGGTATCACCCGCGTTGACGGCGACTTTGACATTCACGACATAATCAACATATATGCGCCCGACGGCAACCGCATCGGCGTTGGACGTGCAGACTACTCGGCAGACGAGACACGCCAGGCACTCGGGAAACGTGACATGAAGCCCGTAGTGCATTATGATTTCCTGTATTTGGAATAGGTATTATATACAAACTATCGGGAGTTCATTAGATGAAGACAAAAAGCAACTAAAATCTATTGCATTATTCTGTTCAAATTTGTTTGATGTCTCGCACGAAGTGCGACTAAAATATTGTCATCATGACCACACAACAAATTCTTCAGGCGGCGAAGGACGCAAGCCTGAATATAGGTAGCGCCACAGACACACAGATAAACGACATACTCAACGACGTTGCAGACGCCGCGGTTGAGAAGACGGCTGAGATTCTGGCAGCCAACAGCAAGGACCTCGCACGTATGGATGTCACCAATCCGATGTACGACCGTCTTCGTTTAGACGAAAGCCGTATTCAGGGCATCGCTGCAGACACCCGCAAAGTCAGCACGCTCCCCTCACCTCTCGGCAGGGTGCTGAAGCACACAGTCCTGCCCAACGGCTTGGACCTGACTCGCGTCAGTGTTCCGTTCGGAGTTATCGGCATCGTCTATGAGGCCCGTCCCAACGTCACTTTCGACGTGTTTGCGCTTTGTCTCAAGGCAGGCAGCGCATGTGTGCTCAAAGGGGGCAAGGACGCCGACGACTCCAACCGCACTATCGTCAGCATCATCAAAGAGGTGCTGAGGAAACACGGCATGGACGAGAATATAATCGGTCTGCTTCCCGCCACCCACGAGGCCACCGGGGAGTTGCTCCATGCCAACGGACTTGTAGATATCGTCATCCCCCGCGGCTCCAAGCGTCTCATCGACTTTGTAAGGCGTGAGGCGTCTGTTCCTGTGATCGAGACCGGTGCAGGCGTGTGCCATGCTTATTTCGACAAAGCGGGCGACTTAGAGAAAGGCAGCAAGATCATCTGCAACGCCAAGACGAGGCGCGTAAGCGTTTGTAACGCCCTCGACTGCCTTATAATCCACTCTGCCCGACTCTGCGACCTGCCTTCCCTTTGCAAGCCGCTTACGGAAAGCAACGTAAGGATTTATGCCGACGAGGCAGCCTACAAGCAACTCGAAGGAGCCTACCCTGCCGGATTGCTGCACCACATCGGCAGTGAGAAGGATTACGACACTGAGTATCAGGACTATGCCATGGGAATCAAGACCGTTGACGACATCAGCGAGGCCCTGCGACACATACGCAGCCACGGCTCCGGCCACAGCGAGGCAATAATATCCGAGGACGGAGAGGCCACAGAGCGGTTTCTGAGGGATGTAGATGCCGCCTGCGTATATTCCAACGCACCAACCTCGTTTACCGACGGTGCCCAGTTCGGGCTGGGAGCAGAGATAGGAATCTCAACCCAGAAGCTACATGCCCGCGGTCCTATGGCACTTGAGGAAATCACCACCTACAAGTGGATAATCAGAGGCAACGGACAGACCCGTCCGAAATAATTTTCCGCTTTCATTCGAGTTTGTGGGATGTTTTTGGAGCGCCTGCAAAACATGTGGCTTACAATCAAGAAGAGTTTTTAAGGTTTTTGTTTTATTTGGTTACACAAAATCTTGCAGGTGAGCCATATTTTCCCTAACTTTGCAAAACAAACGGGCTTAAGCCCAAATGACAATAACCAAAACACCATAAAATCATGAAACTGAAACTTGCAGTCCTGCCGGGTGACGGTATAGGACCGGAGATAATGGAACAGGGACTTGCCGTTGCACAGGCGGTGTGCGACAAGTTCGGACATGAGCTGAGTTATGAATATGCGATTTGCGGCGCCGACGCCATCGACAAGGTTGGCGACCCGTTCCCGGAAGAGACCTTCCAGGCATGTATGAACGCCGACGCGGTGCTTTTCGCCTCGGTGGGAGACCCTAAGTTCGACAACAACCCCAATGCCAAGGTACGCCCCGAGCAGGGCTTGCTCGCCATGCGCAAGAAGCTGGGACTTTTCGCCAACATACGCCCGGTGACCACTTTCGACAGCCTCGTGCATATGTCTCCCCTGAAAGAGGAGCTCGTCAGAGGCGCTGACTTCATCTGCATCAGGGAGCTTACCGGAGGTATGTATTTCGGAGAGAAGTATCAGGACAACGACAAGGCATACGACACAAACTACTACACCCGTCCTGAGATCGAGCGCATCCTGAAAGTGGGATTCGAATATGCCATGAAGCGCAACCGCCACCTCACCGTGGTTGACAAAGCCAACGTGCTGGCTTCTTCACGCCTGTGGAGACAGATTGCACAGGAGATGGCACCGCAATACCCGGAGGTACGCACAGACTACATGTACGTGGACAACGCCGCCATGCGTATGATTCAAGAGCCTAAGTTCTTCGACGTGATGGTGACGGAAAACACGTTCGGCGACATCCTCACCGACGAAGGGTCGTGCATCACAGGCTCTATGGGTCTGCTTCCGTCTGCATCTACAGGCGAGCACACACCGGTATTCGAGCCCATCCACGGTTCGTGGCCGCAGGCCAAAGGTCAGAATATCGCCAACCCCCTGGCGCAGATTCTCTCCGTGGCTATGCTCTTTGAGTATTTCGACCTCAAAGAGGAGGGTGCGCTCATCCGTGAGGCCGTAAACCAAAGTCTCGACCAGAACATCCGCACTCCCGAGATCCAAGTGGAGGGAGGCGACATGCTCGGCACCAAAGAAGTGGGCGAATGGATCACTGGATATATCCGAAACAAATAGCCATACCCTACCATATCACATCATCGGGCGGGCACCAAATTTTGGGGTTCGCCCGATGTTTTTTATACCAATCTTGGTTTCAAGGTTCAAGGTTCAGGGCTCAAGGGTCAGGGTTTAGGGTTTAAGAGGGCAAGGGCCGTTTTTACTACATCCTTAGTTTTTCAGGTAGTAGTATTTGCTGCGCACGGTATAAAACAGCTCGTGGAGGTTGGGCATCCAGCGGAGGTCGTAGTCCTGCGGGCCACGATAGACAATGCCTATGCCGTGGATATAGTAGCCGCAATTGTGGCCGTAGATGCGTTTATAGATTATGGCGGCACGGCTGATATGGCGCAGCTTCTCCATATTCACAGCCTTGAGCGGCTCGAGGAAGTCGGTAGTACGTGTCTTCACCTCGACCATGTGCAGCTCACCGTCCTTGAATGCCACGATGTCGATCTCGCATCCGTTCTTGTATCGCCAGTTGCGGTGTATGACACGGAAACCCTGGCTCAACAACCACCCGGCGGCGATGTCCTCACCCAACGCACCCAGCTCCTTGTTCGTCATCCCAAGCCTGTTAGTGTTCGTCATAATCATCACCCTTTAACGTTTTCATGCAAAATTAACAAAAATATACGATTGCGCCAAAATTTCATGGTGTTTTGGCGCAATATTTATTAAGCGAGAGCTGAGCAGAACGTATCTAATATACGCCTTGACTCCTTAGAATATTATAATAAATCATGATTAATTTTGATATTTTACGAGAAATCATTAACTTTGCAGGGGACAAAGAAATGCTCTTATAATCATGAGAAGAACGGAAATCACAGAATCCATTAGCAAGGCTTTGCGGTCCATTCCACTTAGACTTGACACTATGCTATATGGGAGTGAGGCTCGCGGTGATGCGCGTTCCGACTCAGACATCGACCTTCTTGTATTGGTTGACAAACCGTCTGTCTCAGCAAGCGACGAGGACATAATATTCAAACCATTGTATCAAATTGAACTGGAAACTGGTGTGTCAATTAATCCGCTGATTCTTCCAAAACAAGAATGGGGGCGCCATGTGGGGCCGTTTTACATCAATGTAGAGAACGAAGGAGTAAGAATATGAGAAAAACACTTTCAGACGAGCAGAGACACTCTATAGTTATATATAGGCTTGAGAACGCCGCTAAAACACTTGAAGAAGTGGAAAGTCATAGAAGAAATGGCTTTTACAACACAGCGGTCAACAGGATGTATTATGCATGTTATTATGCTGCAAGCGCAATGCTAATTTCTATTGGAGTTGAAGCGAAATCTCATGACGGAGTCCGACATGGACTCGGCAGACATGTTGTTCTCCCAGGTTTGTTGTCTGCTGATTTAGGGCGTTTTTATAGCAGACTGTTTTCAAAACGAAGCACTGGTGATTATGATGATTTTGTAAATCACACGCTTGAGACTGTAGATGAGTTATTGCCTAACGCACGTTTGTTCGTATCAACCATAACTGACATTCTACAAAAATCGTTTCTGAACAAAAGTGATTCTTATGCTTCCAGATCTTGAGCCGTCCACATAAAGACTACACAAGAACGTTTCTACTATACAAATCTACGCAAAAATGGTAGATGAGAGCAATGTAAACATTCGCTGGTAACCAAAACTATCTATTCACTCAACATAACATCGCTGCAATTGATAAAGAATCTGCGTGGTATCCTGTGTCAGGATTACCACGCAGATTTAATATTATTGCTATTGTTTAGAACAATTTCTCGTCCTTGTCAGCCCAAATGGCATTATTACCGCCACGGTTGGGAGCAAGAATCACATCACCGTTTCCGTAGGTATTACCTTCTTGTATTTTTTCAGAACCAGTTAGAATGTTGAGTTTTGTCTCAATTCTGTATGTTTTTGTTTCTGGTTTTATATATGTTGCTTTCATGTTTTGTTTCCTTTCTTAATTTAAATGATAACACTTCAGTTTACTTTACATACACCTTTTTGCCACCTATGATATAGATACCCTTTGTAGGTTTCTCAACTCTCTGGCCGCTAAGGTTGTAGATTGTCTCGTTCTGAAGCATCTTTGTCGCTTCTACTGCCGAAATACCAGTAACCACTTCGTCTGTGAACGTCATGTTCAGTGCGCGAACCTGAGCATCTGCAGGAATCCAAAGTGCGGCATGTCCAGCTGTTACAGGGGCTGCAACATCTCCAATCGGAGCAAACACAACATTACCGTTTTGAACGCTCAGAACATAATTAGTTCCATTTGTAGATTTATTGAGGGGGTAATCGCTACTGATAGCAAACAGATAATTAACAGGGTCAGTATTAGTATCATAATAGGCTCCCGATTCAGCTACCGGTATGCTTACTGTAGCCGCTCCACCGCTTGTGCTCTTCAACACCAGTCCGGTTCCTGCAGCTACAGTGCCTGTAACCGCCTGCATTGTAACGTTATCGCCATTCTTGCTGGTGGCAATATAAGCTGTAGCGTCAGTTACATTGGTAAAGTCAAGGGCATAAGTACTGTTGCTGTAAGTTGCATAACCAGCTGCGGAAATGTTGACAGATACAGTTGGACGTGAATAAATGGCTATTGTTTTGACAGTTCCTCCTTTTTCGTAATTAGCATAAGCCGTACCATCTTCATTTACTAAATACACATATTTTCCCGTGCCTTGGTAGTTCCCATATAAAGTTGCATCAGCAAGTGTTAAATTTGACAAACTTGCAGGTTCACTACCCTCAATAATTACTATTTCTCCAGCACTACGATTCAACAAAAACATAGCTTCTGGTTTGTTATATACACTTACTCCACCATAATACCTAAGGATTCGCCATGCTTCGTATCCTTTATTTGCATCTGTGTAGTTCCACGTTACTGCAAGAATTCCATCTCCAATTACATTGCCATTTTGATCTTTATATTGGTATCTTGTTGTGCCATCAACAACAACTTCATCTCCTTTTTGAGCCCATTCATTGCTATTGGATGTTTTAAAATTCATAGTAGCTATACATGAAGACAACGGCATCACCACGTTATTTGAGTAGGCAGTCAATTTAATATCATCAATAGCATTCTGACCGTAGTATTGTCCACTTTCAAAATGTAAAGATTTCACTGCTTCAAAGGTATCAGCGATTTTTGTGTTGTCCACATATGTTGTTGTACCCTTATCGTTGGTCACAGTCAAATATACACCATCATCTGCTTTCCCCTCAATCGAAAATTTGTAAAGTGCTTGAATACGATTGCTCTTTCCTCTATCACCTGTGTTGTATTGATTTATCAATAATTCCGTTAAGCTAGCACCGTCATCTCCACCTTGTTTTAAAGTAACTTTATATTCCTGACCTGCAACAGACCCAGTAGTGACAAGTTTGGAAGTAGTTGAGCCAACAACATCTAATCTACAGTAACGACCAGTTGCTGATGCCGTGTACATTCCCCAGGTAAATTCAAGTTTATAACTGGAATATGCATCAAGAGAAGGTAATGATAATGTTGATGTACTAGCGCCATTTTGATCTCCGCCATAAGACATTGTATAATAATAATCTCCGCTATTTGCAGTTTTTTCAACTCTTGCAAGAGACATGTTGTTTGTTGTGACCCAGCCATCTGTCAAATTTACATCACTTGAGTAATTCTGATCTATTAGCGTATAACTATACGTATAACTTTGTCCCCACACTCCCTGTGAACACATAACTCCAACGGCCAGGAGAAGGAATTTGACGGCCGTTAGTTTGCTACTAATTTTTTGTAGAAACTTTTGCATTTTTTAAAGTTTTAAAATTAATAAATTTGTTTATTTGTTTATGTAGTTGCTCTGTACGCGAAATACCCGTGTATTGTTCAAAAACTGACGGGTGATGTGGAGTTATATTTATTATGACTTGATTGACGTCATTGTTGTTGGGCTAAAGGTCCGCTGACCTTATGGATTTATATTCAAATTAATCCACACCGTTGCAAAGTTACATAACTTTTACGAGATAGCAAAATTTTTTGGCTGATTTTTTGATATTTATGTGGTTTTCTGATTAATAATGCATAAAATGGGAATAATATACAGGTTATAAGGTTCAGGGTTCAAGGTTCAGGGGTCAGGTTCAAGGTTCAGGAGACCATTAGAGATTTGAAAAAACGAAAAGCGATTTATCTCGGGCGGAGCCCTATGGTGTGTTAGTCAGTCTTTATCAATCCACGGATTTTATCAAGTAAGTTCCTTGTTTGAGGCATAACATGCTCAACATCGTCTTTGCTTATCTCAACAAAATCTTCATAATCACCTTCTTGACGCATTCTGAACAAGGTTTTCAGAAGTTTTCCATCATCATAACTTAACAATCCGGTTTTTACATAGTGTAGATGAATCATTGTAAGCAAACCAGAATGTGTGTGAGCAGATTTTTCATTATGTATCAGCAGTGCACTCGACATATAATATAATGCATAATAGAGCCTATTTGCCGCTATGTTCCACAGCTGCATTGAGCATACTTTTTCCGCTTCCTCATATGAGTGCTCTGCTTTTTCTATTCTATAGTCAACAACTGCCTTGCGTTCCTCTTCAGAAAGTCTCATAATTTTATTCCCTCATTTTTAATATTTATCTTAAACAAGCTTGGTGGGAGACTTTCCCATTGTTTTTTTGTATATACTAACGGGTTTACTTCTTCACCTATATCCTGTCCGGCGCTCCATAGCTTATATTCAAGATCACTACGCTCGTCGAAAGTCAGATTGAGTCTGTCAACCAAAATAAGAAAATCCCAATCAGAATCTGAGCGGAAATCTCCACGAGATCTCGAGCCGTATAAAATAATCGTAGCATCAGGAATATTCTTATTTACGATATTCCGTATATAGTTCGCTGTATCCGACTGTTTATTAAGCATTACTAATATTCGTTTGGGGTTGTGGTGCAAAATTAATCAATTTTTCTTAATTCTACATCAAATTCTCCAAAAAATCTGTATAATTCTCAGCCCACAATATAAGAAATTTACAAAAAAACATATTATTAACTTGTTTTGGGCTCAGGGTTCAGGGGTCAAGACGCTGGTGTTATGGAACCACTTCAGGGTTCAACCTGTGTGTTGGGGCACTTACCCCTGGGTACGCTGCACTGCGTTTGCGACCCAGGGTTATTGACATGTAACCTCTCCGAGGTTATAGTACAGAACGGCAAATTAAACAAATTAAACGAATTTAGGCGTGTCTTTGGCACTTGGATTTTTGAACATGAATGACCATAAATGACCATGAATGTTTCATAAATACATGAACGGCGAATTAAACAAATTAAACGAATTTAACATCGGCTTTGCCGACGACGAATGAACAAAAACGGCGAATGATGCGAATTGAACGAATTATCCATTCATTACTTGGGGATATAAACCAAACCGGGGGGCTGTGACGGTCACAGCCCCCCGGTGAGTATGTTAGGTCTTACGACTATTTTAGAACGACGTGTTGAAAGAAGCGAACGCGGTTGTGGGGTCGAACTGGTTGAGCTGGTGCTCGTAAGCCTCTTCTTTCGAGCCTACCACGATCTTGTTGAACTCCCTGAGTCCGGTTCCTGCCGGGATGAGGTGTCCGCAAATCACGTTCTCCTTCATTCCGTCGAGACTGTCCTGCTTGCCGCTGATAGCTGCCTCGTTGAGCACCTTGGTGGTCCCCTGGAACGATGCTGCAGACATGAAGCTGGTAGCACCGAGAGCGGCGCGTGTGATACCCTGAAGAATCTGGGTAGCTGTCGCCGGTACTGCGTCGCGTACCTGCACCTGCTTCAAGTCACGGCGTTTGAGTGACGAGTTCTCGTCGCGGAGCTTGCGTGCGGTGACGATCTGACCCTTCGAGAGAGTCTCGGAGTCGCCTGCGTCGGTAACCACCTTCTTTCCCCAGATGCGGTCGTTCTCCTCTGCGAACTCCAGTTTATCAACGATACCGTCTTCGAGGAAGCGGGTGTCGCCCGGGTCGTTGATCTGCACCTTGCGCATCATCTGACGAACGATGATCTCGAAGTGCTTGTCGTTGATAGACACACCCTGGAGGCGGTACACATCCTGAACCTGGTTGACGATATACTCCTGCACGGCCGTTGGCCCCTTGATGGCAAGGATGTCGGCAGGAGTGATGGCACCGTCGGAAAGCGGTGTTCCTGCACGCACATAGTCGTTCTCCTGCACGAGGATCTGCTTTGACAGCGGAACGAGGTATTTGCGCACGTCGCCCACCTTGGATGTAAGAACGATCTCGCGGTTACCTCTCTTGACAGGCCCCATGGTGATCTGTCCGTCGATCTCGGCAACGACAGCCGGGTTGGATGGATTGCGCGCCTCGAAGAGCTCGGTGACACGGGGCAGACCTCCGGTGATATCGCCTGCCTTGTTGATGGCACGCGGAATCTTGACGAGGATGTCGCCCGGATTGATTGTCTGTCCGTCCTCCACAGCGATATGTCCGTTGATCGGGAAGTTATATGTGCGGAGAGTCTCTCCATCCTCAGACACGATATGACACTCAGGCACAAGAGCGCGATTGTGGGACTCTGTCACGATGTGCTCGCGCATGCCCGTCACCTCGTCCTGCTCAACGCGGTAGGTCACACCCTCGATAACACCCGCGAACTGGGCCTTACCAGAGAATTCAGACACTATAACGGCGTTGAACGGATCCCAAGAAGCGATCACGTCGCCCTTCTTCACGATGTCGCCCTCCTTGAAATAGAGGTCAGCACCGTAAGGCACGTTCACTGTGGACATAGCGATGCCTGTGTGAACATCCAAGAAGCGTAACTCCGCCAGTCGTCCTACAACCACCTGACGTGGTTGTGAGTTGGTGTCCTCTGCTGCCGGAGCCTCGATTACCCTGAGCTCGTCGAACTGCAGCTTGGAGTCGTGCTTAGCCACGATCTGTGCGTTGGCAGTCGCGTTACCTGCGACACCACCGGCGTGGAACGTACGGAGTGTGAGCTGCGTACCCGGTTCTCCGATGGCCTGAGCCGCGATGACACCGACGGCC